>NZ_JAYGHW010000089.1:0-201990 GCF_034932185.1 Spirulina sp. CCNP1310
CACTGAACAGTATCAATTTCACAGTATAGGCGATCTTATTATTGTGAGGCTATTGGTTGGGAAGAGGGAAATTCATCTCTAACCCGGCAAAAGCGATCGCCCCCCACATTGCCTAGAGCAGAGAAGAGCGATCGCTTCTAACATTCTCTCAAATCTGCAAAGGTGATCTCAACTAGGCAATAGGGAAAATTTTTCCTTAATTTATATCGAGTAAAGGTGGGCGAGCCGCGTGGCGAATGTGTAAAATTCTAATCACAGGGGAATTTTGCTCATTGAGAACTGTGAATAAAATTCGGTATGAATTTCTCCCTTTGCCATAAATAAGTTGCCAAATTTCTTGGCTAAACTTTGCATTTTCCGGTGCTAAAGTGCAGCGGTTCGGCATGATGGCAAGGGATTGAATCGTTTTGAGCAATTGACTGTACCAGACCTTGGCTGGTTCTGTTCCTAGATGCTGCGCGATCCACAAATAGGCTTTGTCTGCTTCTGACTCAGCAACGCTAGAAATCTGAATCTGGCAATTCATCACTGATCAGAAAGTCCATGTTTTTCCTGTTGCTCTCCGACAAAATCATCAAAATTGCGGAAGTTGCCGCTCTCAAAGTCATTGAGTCCTTGTTGGATTCCAGCGATCGCCGCCTCGGTTTCTTGGGTTTCCCAAGCGAGTAAGGCGGTGAGGAGTTGCGTGGCGAGGGTATTGATATCCTGCCCTTGGTCTTCAGCTTTGGCGAGAAGTTGGGCTTCGGTAATGGGGTCAAGGGTAATGGTGAGGAGCATGGGCTTAGGGTTGTACAGGCGTTTCTCATTATAGTCGGACTCTAGCGATCGCTTCCCAGCACTTCCTGAACGCACTTGCCAAGGGGGGAGCGATCGCCCCCCTATCCTAGAGCAGGGAAGAGCGATCGCACTCCACATTTTCTAGAGCAGGGAAGAGGAAATGCTCCGCAATATTGACATGGAGAGACAATTTTTTAGGAAGCAAAAATTAGCCAATTAATGTTTCCCTGACCCTCTCTAATTGTTTTTGTCGAATATATTCTCCTAGTTTTACATTGATTTCTGCAAGTTCTAAACTCACTTCTTGAACCTCTAAACGAGTTCTACGAAGATTTTGTAATAAGCGTTTAGATATTTCTGTTTTGGGGAGTTCAATCGGGTTGACCATGGTGGTTTATCTATCGTATTGTTGTTGAACTTCTTGAATGCTTCTCGCTAAAGCCGGAATTCGGAGTTGTGTTTTCTCAATTGCCTTTGCTAGCAAGTCTAGCACATCTGAAGGAGCATCAGGCTGAATCTTAGCAATTTGCAACTGAAGGAGAGAAAGTTGTGAATAAGCAGATGCGGCATCTTCTCCTGCATTTTTCATTTCATCTAAAGCAGGGAGGGTGTTTTCAGTTTCTCCAAATTGTTCAAAAATCTTGAGTTCTAGAGCTAGAGATTCATCAACGATACTTAAAGCTTGTTGTTTTAATGAGTTTACAAGATTGGTTATTTCAATGGGAAGTTTTGCCATTTGCAAAATATCAGTCTTTTCCTCATTATACCTATTTTCAAAAAATTCTCACAAAAGGCGATCGCCCCCAATATTCGCTAGAATAAGGAACAGGTGATCGCCCCTCACATTCTCTAGAGCAGGGAAGAGCGATCGCCTGTTATCCTACAACCCATCGCCCCGCTCAACGCTAAAAGCTAGGCTCTCAACAGAATGGTTTATCTCACGGTGGCTTGAGATATAGTTAGACTAGGATGATTGTACAATTTTAGCGGGAGGTTCATAGATGAATAAGGTTACTGTAGAAGAAATTACTCAGGATTTAATCAACTATCTTCAACGGGTTAAGGCTGGAGAAAGTTTTGTGATTTTTCAAGCAGACCAACCGATTGCAAAAATTATTTCGGCTCAATCTGAAGGAATTTTAGAAGCTTTTGATGCTTTTCGCTCTAGAATTATTTCAGAAGAAATGGATTTAGATAGTGATGAAATTTTTGCCAATGTTCGGGACTATACTCCAACTCCTGAACAACCTTGCTGGTGATGAATACAAAATTCCTCCTGGATACCAATATTATTTCAGAAAGTATCAAACTCCAGCCCAATGCTATTTTTCTGGAACGTTTTCGGCGGCATTTAGAAGCGTCGGCGATCGCCTCTGTGACCTGGCATGAATTGCTTTATGGTTTGTACCGATTACCGGAGTCCCGGCGCAAACAAAATTTGTCTGATTACTTAACGGAGGTGATCCAAGCCAGAATGATCATCTTGCCCTACTGTGATGCTGCCGCCGGATGGTTTGCGGCTGAACGGGCTAGACTCACGGCGTTAGGTCGAATGCCTTCATACCCAGATGGGCAGATCGCTGCGATCGCTCAGGTCAATCATTTGATTCTGGTGACTCGGAATGTTTCAGATTTTGCGGATTTTGCAGGATTAGTGATTGAGAACTGGTTTGTTTAGGGGGCGATCATACTCCACATTTTCTAGAGCCGGGAAGAGCGATCGCACCTCACAAAAACGATCGCCCCCCATATTCCATACAACCCAGAAGAGCGATCGCACTTGCCAAGAGGGGAGCGATCGCCCCTAGCATTGTCTTGAATCTGGAAAGGGCGATCGCCCCCCACAAAAACGATCACACCTCACATTCTCTAGAGCAGGGAAGAGCGATCGCCCCCCACAAAAACGATCGCCCCCTAACCAAAAATATATCGTAGGGGTGCAACGCTTGCACCCTCGCATTCGCGCCCATCAGGTTTGGTTTCTTGCGGGGTATTGTGTCGCAGCGGGTTTGAGTTACAATTTTAATCGGCAAAATTTATAATCACATCTCATGCCAGAAATCACGCGATTTTACGGGATTGTTATCAAAATGTTTTTTGGAGATCATTCTCCACCTCATTTTCACGCAGTTTATGGTGAGTACAATGCTTTAGTCGGTATTGAATCCCTAGGGATTATTGAGGGGGATTTTCCTAATCGTGCTGAAAAATGGTCTTGGAGTGGGCAACTTTGTACCAGAAGGATTTGCTCAATATTTGGAATAGTCAAAAGTTTGTTAAACTTCCACCCCTAAAATAATTACCATAAAATATATGAAACCTCCTCATATCATTTCTGCCAAAGCAATCGATGATTACACATTACTTCTCAAGTTTTCTAATCAAGATGTCCGAAAATATGATATTTCTCGGCTGTCAGAAAACCCCTTATTTTCTTTGCTCAAAAATCCTCAGTTTTTCAGGAATTTTACGATTGAAGTGGGAGGATATGCCTTGGTTTGGACTGAGGATATTGATATTAGTGAATATGAGTTATGGAAAAATGGTACTCCTGTCACTGAGGAAGAGATTAACCACAATTTAGAATATAGCGGCAATCTTTGACATTGCAATGAGCAAAAAAGCGATCGCTTCCATATTCCTTAGAGCCGGGAAGAGCGATCGCTCTCAATATTGCCTAGAGGCTGGAAGGGGGCGATCGCCCCTCGCATTACCCCTAGCGGGGAATGGGTAATAGATTCATAACCCTTCAGAATCATTACTCTGCTAAAATTTCTCGGATTTCTTGAGGCGTAATATCGCTTTGATCCGACTTTGAATAAAGGGTTAAAAGCACAATTTTTTGACTCATTTTCACATAATAAATCAAGCGATATCCAGCACTTTTTCCTTTTTGAATATCCCGGTTCCGAATCCGGACTTTAAAGGCGGGATTACCAACACCTGGGATCTGATCTCCAAGCATTTCACCCGCTTGCAGTTGTTGAATAATCGGTTCAAGGTCTTGTTGTATGCTGGGATACCGCTTTTTTAGGGTTCGGACTTTACGGATAAAGGTCGGGGATAATTCAACTTGCCATAACGGATCAGTCATATTCTGACTCCTCTTCCCAAAGGGCTGAGAGGGGCAAGGTTTCTCCCATTTTCGTTTCCTGCCAAGCTTGACGTAAATTTTCTAAAACAGCGGCTTTGGGTTCATCGTCTGGATCATCTTCGAGGAGAATGATCACGCGAACACGACGATGGGTAGCGAGGTTGAGGGGATATTCAGGCTGTAAATTTCCTTGGGAATCAACAATGGCGGCAATTTCTAGGGCTTCCATGGCTTACCAGACTAAACAGTATCAATTTCACAGTATAGGCGATCTTATTATTGTGAGGCTATTGGTTGGGAAGAGGGAAATTCATCTCTAACCCGGCAAAAGCGATCGCCCCCCCATCCTAGAGCAGGAAAGAGCGATCGCCCATTGAGCATAAATTCATGAAAAGCCCACCACTAGCGGGATTTGGGGCTGTGGTGCGGAAGGTTTGCGCAATGGCGTTAGCTTTGCGGGGCAGGTTCAACGTTGCTCTGATTCTAAGCGGGCGAGGGTTGTTGCGGCTTCGGCAAGATAGAGTGCAGTAATTGCCCGTTTTTTAGGATCAGTTTCCCGGCTGAGATGGTGGCTAAAAATCCGGATGCGATTATGGTAAGCACGGATTGACTCGGAATCATCAAGGGTGTGGATACTGGGTTTCATAGGTCAAGGGGAATACTCGCAACGGTGATCTTGAGAAGTTGTTGTTCTGGTTCAAGATAGATGAACTGAACTTCAAGAAGTGTATCTATTGCCAGGGTAACATTCTGTCGAGCTTCGGGCGGATTAACGGATTGATGAAAGGCGATCGCGGTATAGTCTCCGGGTGGCAAATCTGGAAATTGAGCATCTGCCCAACGCCAGTTAACGGGTTTTTGGCTGATCAGGGTTCCATCTTGTTGCAAAATTGCGATGAAAAGAGTTCCCTGCGTAGAGGGCATTGCGTAACCATCTTGGTTGCGAATGCTAATGAAAATGTCGGACATTGAGCCAGATGTTGGGTTTTAGTTTTTCATTTTACAGTTTTAGGCAAGGCTTGTGTCTCCGCCCAGATGAAAATGCACCACTGCCGGGATTTGGGGCTGTGATGTGTTGGGTTTATGGGGTTAGGGCGATCGCCCCTCGCATTGCCTTGAATCGGGAAGGGCGATCGCCCCTCAATCCTAGAGCAGAGAAAAGCGATCGACCCCCACAAAAACGATCGCCCCCCAATTCTAGAGCCGGGAAGAGCGATCGCTGTGATGCTATTGACCTTTACAATCAATCATCGGGTTTAAACAAGGCGATTAAATCACGCTTTCCGTAAACCACGCGGACAACTTCAATCACATCTTCTGAGACTTGATAAAACAAAATATACTCACCAATCAGCACCCCTCTTAATCCAATAGAAAGACCATCATAGGGTTTTCCAATCATGGGGAATTGGCGTAATTTTTGACACCATGCAGTAAATTGCTCTAAAAATTTTTCACCTGCTTCGACGTTGTTTTTGGCAAAATAGTCAATCACTGCTTGTAAATCTTGAATTGCAGGTGGTGAAATGACATAAGCTCTCATTTTCTATGCTGATTGAGTATTGTGAAGTTGATGGCGCAGTTGGGCAATCACGACATCCCCTTCAATTCCTTCTCCTTTCGATAATGCTTCAATGCCCACAGCAATTTTCTGGCGTGTTTCAACAAGCCACTGTTCATGATCGAGTTGTTTTTGCAGTAATGCTAGGGCTTGATCGAGTAAATCTTCTGCGGTTTGATAGTGACCTTGATTGAGTTGGGTTTGAATAAAGGCTTCTTGTTCTGGCTTTAAGGTGATTTGCATGGGAATAACTCCGGTTTAGGTACGGGTATTATTATGGCATTTTGCGCGGCTGGGTGGGGAGCGATCGCCCCCACATTCTCTAGAGCCGGGAAGAGGCGATCGCACCTCACCAAAAACGATCGCCCCCCATATTCCCTACAACCCAATCGCACCTCACCAAAAACGATCGCCCCCAACACTCCCTCCAAACCAGAAGAGCGATCGCCCCCCACAAAAACGATCGCCCCCACAGTCTCTAGAGCCGGGAAGAGCGATCGCCCATTGAGCATAAATTCATGAAAAGCCCACCACTAGCGGGATTTGGGGCTGTGGTGCGGAAGGTTTGCGCAATGGCGTTAGCTTTGCGGGGCAGGTTCAACGTTGCTCTGATTCTAAGCGGGCGAGGGTTGTTGCGGCTTCGGCAAGATAGAGTGCAGTAATTGCCCGTTTTTTAGGATCAGTTTCCCGGCTGAGATGGTGGCTAAAAATCCGGATGCGATTATGGTAAGCACGGATTGACTCGGAATCATCAAGGGTGTGGATACTGGGTTTCATAGGTCAAGGGGAATACTCGCAACGGTGATCTTGAGAAGTTGTTGTTCTGGTTCAAGATAGATGAACTGAACTTCAAGAAGTGTATCTATTGCCAGGGTAACATTCTGTCGAGCTTCGGGCGGATTAACGGATTGATGAAAGGCGATCGCGGTATAGTCTCCGGGTGGCAAATCTGGAAATTGAGCATCTGCCCAACGCCAGTTAACGGGTTTTTGGCTGATCAGGGTTCCATCTTGTTGCAAAATTGCGACGAAAAGAGTTCCCTGGGTAGAGGGCATTGCATAACCATCTTGGTTGCGAATGCTAATAAAAATGTCGGACATTGAGCCAGATGTTGGGTTTTAGTTTTTCATTTTACAGTTTTAGGCAAGGCTTGTGTCTCCGCCCAGATGAAAATGCACCACTGCCGGGATTTGGGGCTGTGATGTGTTGGGAGAGTTGGGAAGAGCGATCACCCCTCACATTCTCTAGAACAGGGAAGAGCGATCGCCTCTGGTATTGTCTCAAATGGAAGGGCAATTGTACTTTGGAAGTAGGAGGTAATCGCACTCTATGAAGTAGCCTTGGGGTGAGCACTACCAACTTTACTCGAAAGCCAGTCATGTCGCTACGTCGCTACTCACATGAAACATGAAATTAGCAATATTCACTTAACTTCTAGTCGAATATCAAGAGACTTTATTTTTTCTTGCAACCACTGGTCAAATAGCTGGTTTTTAAGTTCTTGTTTTAGAGGCTCTTCTTCTAATGAAGCAGGAAGAAATTGATGCACACAAAATAAGCAGTAACGCCCGTCAATTTCTAACGGCCCAATCAATTCACCAGGATTTGCCGAGTCAAGTGCTGTTCTGAGAATATCGGGCATTTGACCTTTGGGTACAGCTCCCATCATGCCATTAGCCGTACGGTCATCTGTTAGAGAGTATTCTTGAACTAGGGGTTCAAATTGACCACGATCTTCAATGATTTGCTGTTTGAGCTTTTCGGCTAGATCTTGCTCACCGAGGATTAGACGAGAGAGAATGACACAATCTAGAAACGGTTTTTGCTTCTTGAAATACTCCTCTAGTTGTGGCTCAACAATTTCAGACTTTAATTGTTCAAGCTTTAGAGCAAAAGCAATTCGCTCTTGAAATTTTTTATAGGTAAAGTTATTAGAGGAAAGCCATTTTTGAAAAATATCCCCATCGGTTAATTGGTTTTGAACTCGAAATTCAACACAGGCTTGATCAAGCTCGAAATTGTCTACTTTAAGATCTTCTCTTAAATCAAGTTCTTTTTTTAGACAATGTTGCTGTAAAACCTCCTGTAACATCCTGGAGAAAATACCTGAGTTTTTCCAATATTTCAAAGCCTGACTGAGGGTAATGAGTTCGTTGTCAACGGTCAAAAAAGGGATAGAGTCCATAAAATTCACCGAGATGGATATAAGTTTTGGAATGTATGATCGCTTCCTTGAGTCATGCCAAGAAAGCGATCATACTTTGGCTGCTGGCAAGCACTTGCTATGCTGCAACAGAGTCTCCAGAGTAGAGTTGGGCTACTTCTTTATCTTTCTTCAATGCCCATGCACGACGCACGGCAGCTTCTGCGTTGACTAATCCGTGACCGAAGGTATTGTCTCGACCAGTTGCGCCTAAGTCCATTGATGTATCAATTAGAATCTGGCGCAAGTCACCAGCACTGAGATCTGCATTTGCGCTCCAAACAAGGGAAGCAATACCAGCCATATTGGGGTTCGCGGCAGAAGTACCACCAAAGTAGGTCATATTGCCCAACTTAGTCATTGCAGGAGAATCAGTGGGAGCTACTAGAGTCAAGTTTGAACCCCGATTGGAATAGCTTGCAATATCCACATCGCTCGTGTTAACTAAGCCGTTTGTCCAAGCACGATTATCACGATTGTCGGCGAGAAAGGTTAACGCTCCTACGGAAATCACATTTTGATGATTAGTTTCTAGCTTAGCTACACCACTGACACTTGTTAAATAGTTGGGATCCTTGAAAGGCTCTCCTCCGGGTCCACCATTGCCCGCCGCTACGGCAAATAAAGCAATGTCAGAGTTATTCCGAATTAATTCTTCGAGTTGTGATTGAGTAGCTCCATCACGCAGCCAGGATTCTCCTTGTACCCCCCCTTGAAATACAACTTTTTGCCCTTTGCTGCGTGCATAATCAATAGAACTCTTGATTGCATCAAAAAGACTGACACGTGACACTCCAGTGAGGTACCCTTGTTCGTTCCGTTCTCCATAAACATCCCGAACAATAACATCGCTGTTCCAATTAATTCCAGCTACACCAGAAGTATTGTTAGCAGTTGATGCCATTACACTGACTGCTGCATGTCCATGACCGTAAGTTCCATTGTAAAGAGGAACACGATCTTTATTGGTATCAATCTGGTTGTCATCATCAGCAACTGGTAAGCGACTTGTTGCAATATCAACGATGCTACCAATGCGACCCGAAGCAGTGGAAATTCCTGAATCTAACGAGGTCAGAAGAATATTCTTGCTTCCGGTAGTAAAGCGCCAAGCCCCTGCGACATCAGTAGTGTGCAAATTCCACTGTTTAGCAAAGTGTTCATCATTTGGACGAATTTGCAAATCTATTTCTGAGCCATCACTGAATCGCAATCGTTCAATCCCTTGGAAGTAAACCTCGCGTCCGTCAGCAAGAGTCAAGTAATCAAAAGCATTGCCTTTGAAAATAGCTTGGCTAGTTGTCGAACCCGACCAGGGATTAAACGAATTCAGGCTGATACCGTTGATGCTCGTCACATCAGAACGACGAATTCCTGAAAGATTTAACGTGTCTGTTCCACCGCGACCAATAATTACACCGCCTGACCCATTGCTGCCTGTGTACGAAAGCGTTTCTGCTGCAAATGTACCGACTTGCCAGCTCGTCATGCTATTCGATAACACCTTCATGGATGTTGCATTAGAGACGATCTCCTGTCCGTTCGTCGTCCGTGCGACAGCCCGGAGTTGATAATCTCCTCCAATCAGGCTTGAAACTCCTGCCAAATTAATCAACTTGTCTGATGCACTAGAACCACTCCAGCTCCCTAAGTTGATCACACTACCGTTCTTGACAGCTTCCAAGCGGACGTTAGACAGATTAGCTGCATTTGTCAGGCTATAGTTTAGGCGGATCGCCCCACCTTGGAAAACAGAGTTAGCTGTACTGTCACCCGAAGCATCTGTGACACTAAAACCAGTAAATATGGGATTAGTAGCTTTGGTTTCAATGGAAATGTCTTTCCAGCCCCATGTTTGACCGTCATAAGCCCAAATGCGAACGCTATCGCTACCTGCAACGCTGCCACCACGGAAGCGGACGTTATTCAGGTCACTCGCAACAATACTAAAACTGCTACTTTGCTTGACCCACTGACCATTGACAAAACGCTCGAAGTAGCCGCTCGTGCTATTGGAGTTATTGTCCTGGAAGTGATAATGGGTAATGGTGTCACCGTCGGGGTCGCTAACACTGAACACCGGTTGAATGGTTTGATTCGTGCTGACACTTTGATTGCTGGCACTGACGATGGGCGCTCGGTTGGCTTGTAAGGATTGGTATTTAGCAACAAAAGCATCATGGTTGCCCCCCGCGAGCCGAGCAAGAGAACCATCCGTCCATCCTGAGATGTAGACGTTGCCTGCGCTGTCCGTAACCACATCTCGCGAAGCATCAGCTGCTGATGTTCCTAGGAGAGACGTAATAATTTTGTTACCAAAACCGTCATACTTGGCAATGAAAGCATCCGTACCACCGGCGTTTGTCTTGCCATCAAGTGAACCAGTTGTCCATCCTGAGATGTAGATTTTGCCATCAGGATCAACTGCGACACCCATAGAGCGATCTGCACCTGTTGTCCCAAGTTGTTGAGTCCACAATCGGTTTCCACTTGAACTGTACTTAACAAGGAATGCATCTTCCCCACCAGCGTGAGTGTTACCATGGAGAGAGCCTTCAGTCGTTCCTGATATGTAGATATTTCCGTTACTATCGACCGAGACATTGACATTGCGTTCTGGCTCTAATACTGATCCCTCAGAAGCAGATGACCCAAATTGACGAGTCCATAACTTAGAGCCAGAAGAATTGTACTTTGTCAAAAATACATCAGAGCTACCCGAGCTAATATTCCCATCCAAAGCACCTTCGGTAAGGCCGGCAACGTAAACATTCCCAAAGTTGTCAGTTGTCACTGATCGCGCAACATCATGACTTGAAGTTCCCAATTGCTGCGTCCAGTGTTTGTTGCCATGGCGATCATACTTTGCAACAAAAGCATCACTCTGACCAGCATTCAAGCCTCCCAGAGACCCATAAGTCAACCCTGCCAGATAAACATTTCCAAATCGATCAGTAGTGATGCCGCTCGCCCAATCATAGGCAGAAGAATCGATAAATTGGCTCCAGATTCGATTCCCACTAGCATCCCACTTAGTTAAGGAAACACCACCATTCATAGTCCCATAACCGTTGTCTTCACCGACTGTATAAACATCACCAGTGGCTTCATCAACTGTTACATCGGTGTAAAAATCCCAACCCGTAGATCCCAATTGACGAGTCCATAGCTTATGGCCACTGGCATCATATTTAGTCAAGAAAGGATCAGACTGATTAGAGTTGTTCCCGCTAGCATTTACATAACCATCAAGGGAACCCAACGTTCCGCCAGCCATGTAAACATTTCCACTGCCATCAACTGCTATTCCGCGAGGTCGCTCTAGTGCAGAATTACCTAATTGCTCGATCCATACAGGGTTGGAACTATTGGGCAACTCGATTTCTTCTGGCAGAGGTTCTGCTTCTGTCTCCCGACTAGTAATGAGATCCCAGAGTTCTTGGTCAAACGCGAAATCTGTGTCATCGATAGGATCCACCTCATCGATAGGATCCACCTCATCGATAGGATCCACCTCATCGATAGGATCCACCTCATCGATAGGATCCACCTCATCGATAGGATCCACCTCATCGATAGGATCCACCTCATCGATAGGATCCACCGACTCTTGAGCATAGGCTATCAGTTTTTGTCCAAGTTCCCCATTTCGCCAATCATGTTCAGGCTCAATTAAATTATCAATGAGGGGAACATCACCTGTTGCCCCCCGCACTTGGAAGATGATGTCGTTGTAATCGCGGTCGGATTTGCCGCCCGCGAGGCTGATATCTTCCAGGGTGAATGTGTTGCCATCGCCGGTTACGTCAGCGATTTGGCCGAATTGGAACTGATCATCGGGGTTGGCGGTGGCCATGGAGAACACCGTACCCCAGGCGCGACCGGCGGCAGCTTCTTCAATGGATTGGTTGGGAACGAGCATGAAGCCAAAGCGATCGCCCGCCTTCATCTGAAATGTCTGCACGCCCCGATATTCCCCACTGTTGAAATCTTTCCCAGCGGTATTGCTGAACCGCGCCCCATCGGTGGCATCGGAGATCACCACATAGCCCTGTTCAGAAGTAGAGAGGGCGCGTTGAGCCGCTTCCTGGATAAACTCACGGGTTCCCGGCTCCGATTCCATGCCTTCAAGACTGAAAATCGCTAACTCGCCCCGGTCGTATTTACCGCCATCAAAGAGGTAATCAATCTCCACCTCCCCAGATTCACCGACGGTGAAAACCCCAGAGGTAAACTCAATATTTGCTGTTTCTGAAATGAAGGCATCATTGGGGAAATAGGGAATTTCTTCAAATTCAGAACCCGGATCACCTGCACTCACATCACCGGACTCAACACCAGGAATTTCTGTCTCCCCATCGGGCAAACCAGGGTCATCGGGGAAACCCGTTTCCCCTTCCGTCATGCCCTCACCCTCATTCATTAAAGGCTCGGCTGGCAAAGAAAACCCCTCATCCGGGACATCCAGCCCATCGTCAAAACCCGTATCCACAATGCTGCTAGGGGTGAGGATTGGCTCCAGGATGAAAGACTTGGAATGGCGGCGAGACTTGGTTTTGGGGGATTTGCGGTTAAACATGGTAGATACTAGGTGCGAGGGTTGACTGTGATCCGATCGCCCTCCCCGGAGGACGCTATTCTTTCTATAGGACGGGGAAGTGATTTTTATGCAATTTTCCGAAAAAAAACTTTTGGGGGGCGGCCCCTGAGAACCAACCCACCGTCAACATAACACCCTTGTTTCAATTTGTTTGTAAAGTTTTGATGAAGTTTTCCGGATAACTTTTTGATGTAATCTAAAATTTGAAAATTCGCCATTTATCTGTAGAAATACGGATCTAGCTGTTATCAAAGCCGTTGAAACACCTCCGTAATTTTTCGGATTTTTGCGCCACGACTGCGTTAATCCCCCAAAATTAAGTCAGACTTGCATAAAAAAGGGGCGATCGCCCTAGATCACTTCTGAAGCGTCATTCAACCCGCATCTACCATGGAACCCCTCGACGATTGGCAAACCTGGATCGCCCCTGCCCTCGCAGATCATTGGCGCTTGGGCAAACACCGCGAAAACGAAACCTACCTGCTGATGGGGGGGAACCTGCAAATTCCCCTCACCCCCGAAGAATGCCAGGTGTTGCGGTACTTCAACGGCAAAACCACCTTGGGCGAAATTCCCAAACACTGCGGTTGTCATCCGACGCTGATCCCCCATGTGTTGACCAAGCTCCTCGATGGCGGCGTGTTGTCCTTCGATGACCCAGTGGAGGAGCCAGCCCCTGTCCGTGGCGAGGGGCCGCGCCTGCGGGAAGGGGTGGAATGGCGTTCACACCCCGATGGCTATTGGGTTTTGCGCAATCCCATCCATAAAACCTATATGCAAGCGGGCGATCCCCATAAGGCTGTAATGGATCATCTCGGTGAAAAACCCATCGCCCAACTGTTGGCAGAAACGGGACTAGAGGCCGCAGAATTTCAGGAATTTTGGCGCGGTCTGGCGGTGACGGGAATGCTAGAGGGCATTGATCCCCCCAAGCCCCCCAAGAAAAAGTTCACACCGATGCAGTTGCTTTTTTACAAAATGCCGCTGATCAACCCCGATCGCTTCCTAACGGCCATTGCTCCCGCCCTCGGTTGGCTGTGGAGTGGGGCATTTTTATGGAGTTTGTGGGCCTTCCTGGGGTTAACGTTCGTGGTTGGGATGTCGGAGCGGGGGCTGATCTTCCACGAAGGCAAGCAGATCATGACAGCCTATGGTTCGAGTTTGTGGCTACCGTTTGGGATCATTGCGGTGACGGTGGTGACGTTCCATGAATTGGGCCATGCCTTGACGCTGAAACATTATGGCGGTGATGTTTGCGAAATGGGGCTGTTGTGGATGTGCTTATTCCCGGCGGCCTATACCGATTCCACAGATTCCTATTGTTTGAAGCGATCGCAACGGATTGCGGTGGTGGGGGCGGGTTTGGTGGTGCAGGTGGCGATCGCCGCTGGCGGTTTCTGGATGTGGCAATGGATTACCCCCGGAACTGCCCTACACACCAGTAGCTTTTTAATCATGGCCGCAGGTTTATTCACCGTATTAGTAAACTTAAATCCTTTAGCACGATTTGACGGCTATTACCTAATTGTGGCCATGACCGGCATTAACAATCTACGCAGTCGCTCTTTCCTGTGGTACATGAATCTCTTCACCGGAAAGCCCACAGAAGAAGACCCCCAAGATGCTTTGGTGATGGCCATCTATGCCCCCGTTAGTTTGTTGTATGTGGTTTGTATTTTTGGCTTTTTGATTTGGAGTCTGTTGAATTGGATTTTGCTCAATGCACCCATGACGGCGTTGTTATTGTTATTAATTTGGCTGATTTACTATTATTGGCCGGAGAGCAAACAAACCGCCTAACCCTCCAAACTTAACTATTCCCCGTTCCCCGTTCCCTATTCCCTATTCCCCATCCACCCTCTACTTTTTCACGGAAAAATCTACCATGACATCTTCTGATTCTCAACCTACAAAATTCACCGCTCCCCTGAAAGTGGTTCCCCCCCAACGCCAAGCTCCGGTAGCCCCTTCACCTACCGCGCCCGCGCCTCAAGATACCCCCAAAGGCCCAATGCCCTCCACCCTCGACCCCAACAGTGAAGATCCCTTCGGCTGGGTGAAACAAAGTCTTAAAATTGGTGCGGTTTGTGTAGCCGTGGGGGCAATTAGTTTGATTCCCGTCCCCAACAACATCAACGTCGGTGGCAGCCTTGAACCCAAGAAGCCCGATCCTGTTTATATGCAAGTACCAGGAACCATTACTGAGTTTTTGGTGGAGCAGGGAGAGTATATTGATCCCCAGGGAGCTATTGCCCGTGTGGATACTACCGATCTCGATCAAGAAATCATCACGAAAGAGCAGCGTTTAGAAGAACAAAAACGTCAATATACCCAGGCAATACAGCGTTTACCTGTTCTTGATAGTCGTCTGATGGAAACTCAACTTGCTACCCAAACCGCCCAAACTCAAACGGCTATCCTCGCCCAGCGAGCAACGGGGGAACCTCCGGAAATTAGCCGCTTAGAGCATGAAAAAAATCGGATTCGTCAGCGTATTCAAGGCAGCCATGCTCAGTTAATGGAATTGCAAAAACAATATAATTCAACGATTAAAATTTTAACAGATTATGCTGAAGTCAATCAAAAAGGTGGAGGAGAGAATTCTGTAATTGGTGGAAACCTGATTCATCAACAAGAATTACAAAAAAGTAATTTTCAAATGCTCATTAATGGCAAAAGAAGTGAAATCCTTGAACTTCAAAATGAACTTGATGTTAAGGATGCAGAAATTCATGCTTTACGCAATAACTGGCAAGATGAAGCACTGATTAATGCTGGACGTACTCAACAAACTCAAGCTAGTGAAAAAACAGTGGTGCGAGAATACCAAGCTGTTGAGCGGGAACTAATTCATCTTCAGCAACTAGTTTTAGCTTCAGAATCAGAATTAAAAGAACTTCATGAAAAGCGGGAAGAAAGTCGTACATTGACAACGGGTAAAGGGGGTTGGGTATTAACCGAAAATTTGAATGAAATGCGAGGTCGTAAAATGCAACAGAATGAACTAATTTTAGAGGTTGCTGATATTAATAACCTTGATGTGGTGATGCAGGTTCCGCAGGTTGATTCGCCTTTGGTTAAGACGGATGGACTGATTAAGGTGCGGTTTCGCGATGCTGGCCATGGCGTACATACCAGCCGAATCTACGATATTCAAATTACTTTCCAAACTGATAAAACTGAACAAAAGCAGTTATTGATTGCTCGTGCTAATTTGGATAATCCCAACCAAACATTTCGCCCCTATCAAGAGGTTTCCGTCGAAATTATTGGCGAAAAAATTCCCCTCTATCGTAAGGTAGGCTTAGAAATTCGCAACCGCATCAATTGGGGCAAATATGGCATAGGGGCATAAATCTTTGTAGGGGCGAAAAATTTTTCGCCCTCCCCTATTTCACTATTGTTTAGGACGTGATCCGATCGCCCAACCGCCACCGGGCAATCTCAAAAATTTCCGCCAATGCCCGCTCCCGTTCTTGATCTAGATCGTTCTCAAGCCGCTCCTCCATCGTTGCAAAGATACTGGCTTGGGTATGGTTGCGCACCGCAATGATAAAGGGGAAACCGAACCGGGCTTGATAGGCTTCGTTCAACGACAACAACCGCTGATAATCCCCCTCACTCAATTGATTTAAACCCGCCCCCGCTTGCTCCTGCACCGAAGCCGTCGCCATTTGCGCCCGACTCCCTAAATCCGGGTGGGCTTGGATCAACGCCAATTGCTCCGCCAACGGGAGCGATCGCACCACCCCCACCATCGCCCCATGTAAATCCCCAATCGTCCCAAAGGGCCGCGCAAACCACGCCTGAGCCGCAATGCCCGGCGTTTCCTCAAAAATATCCCCCAACACCACCGTAAAAGCCGATTGATCCAACTGATTCAACCGTTGAAGCGTATAGATTTGAGCCATAGAGCCATTTGTTAAGAGTATTCCTAATTATGGAGGCAAAACCGGGGACTTGGCAGTTAGCCTAATCCGGCGTTTCGTAGCGTTGGGTGGGCAGATCTTGGGGAATCGGTTGCATGGAATTGGGCAACGGCGGCGGCTCCAAGGGCTGTGTCCAATGATGCCACAACATCAAGGCCAACAATAGCAAGAATCCGCAAGCCATCAGCAGCCCAAACCACAACACAAAAGGTAATTTGCTTAACTGACTCCGCTGCCGCTGAGGTAAGGGCAAAGCCGATGGCTCCGCTGCTGGTGGGGGCAGGGCGATCGCCCCCATCACCGCCTCATAGGCCCCATGGGTTAGCAACCCCGCCCTTAAACCCCCCGGTTCGCGATCGCGCTGCTGCTCCCAGAGTTGCGTTAACAACACCCCTAACTGAGATAATTGCTCCGGCTCTGCCAACAACGGATTTAAAATCCGCTCCACCAACCCCGGCGCAAACATCACCCCCCAACTTTGGGCCGGCTCCGTAATCGCCTGTCGTAAGGCTTTGGAACTTAAGGGGGCAAGAAAGTTGGGGCGATGATGGACAAGGAGGGGGGCAAGGAAGCGATCGCCCAACATCACCTCCAATCCCGTTGCCTGCGCCACCAAAATCAGCGTAAACTTTGGCTCATGCCAAGGAGAAGTTGCCGCATCCGCTGCATGGACAGGGGCTAAAAATAGCTCTAAAAAATCCCGTTGCGTAGAGCGATCGCCCAACCGATAGAGTTCTTCAAACTGATCCACAATCAACAACAACCGGGGGCGGCCCTGGTGCTGCAACAGCGCCCGAATCACCGCCAATAAACTCGTCTCCCCCGTCTGCAAATTCGCCGCCAACTGGGGGTCAGGCTCCGGCAGCCAAGGGTTGAGGGCCGCGGCCAAATTTTCCAGCGGATGACGGCCCGGCCGAAACAAAATGATCACCGTTTCCCGGACAAACTGAGGAATTAACCCCGCCACAATCAAAGCCGATTTACCACTCCCCTTCGCCCCAATCAATGTCACCAACGGCTGACGATAAATCCCATAGGCTAACTGTTCGAGATCCACCTGTCGGCCATAGAGGGCATGGCCATGGTTGGGGGTGAGGGTGGTGGTGTAGGGACAGGGGAGCGGCGGCGCATGGTGAGGAATTGGGACGATCGCCAGATCTATATCCGGATGTTGCCAGAGGAGCGGCCCCTGGCCGGGATAGTTGGGTTCAAGTTGGGGTAACTGCTCCACTGCTCGCCGTAGGGCTAAGGCCGGGGCATGGCCTTGGTGGAGATGATGGAGGAAAACCTTGAGAAAACCTTGGGCTAAGGGTTCCGGCATTGGTTCCGCCATCGTGATCAAGTAGGGCAGTGCCAAGGCTTTGAAGCGTTGAGAGCAACCCATCTCCGGTTCACTATTGAGAATCACCAGCCGTAGCCCCTGTTTCACCGCTTTTTTTAAGCCATGGCTGAAATTGTCGGGAGGAAAATGGCGGCCAGCAAAATAGAGCAGATCCCAGCCTTGGGCATCCCAAAACTGTTGCTCCAGTTGGCTAGGGGTCGGCCCTTGCAATACACAGGTTTCGACATGGGGAAAGGGAATGTGATGTTGCGGTTGGGGTAGATCCGCAAACAAGACAGTGAGGAGACGGAGGCGATCGCGATCGCCCCCACCGCTGCGCTCCTCCTTGGGGTCATGGTGGGGGGAAAAATGGGCGATCGCTGCCTGGGGATAGCGTTGCAACCAATCCCACCGCTGCCAAGGCAATTGCTGTAACTGGGGATGGGTTAACCGTAAAATCACCAAGATCGGATCGCTAACCTTGAGCGTCTTAGCCCATTGGGTATAAAACTCGCGGCAGGCCGGATGGTGAAGCCAATCGTTAAACGTCGCCGTCAAGCGATGGAGAGCCTGATGACATTGCCCCAGTATCTCCGGGCTAGGTTCAGAGCCTTGGGCATAATCGTTTTGATAATCACGATAGAGCGATCGCCATTGATGATCCTGCTCCAATAACGCCGGTTGCGGGGGCAATATCCCCCGGGCCTCTGCCACCTTACCCTGTCCCTCAATTTCAATCGTGAGGGTGAGGGTGAGCGGGCGATTAAGGTCGCCCTCGCCATTGAGCAAAACTAAGGCCATGAACCGGGCTGTGATTAAAAAAAACGCAACCCTTCCATCCTATCGGTTTCGCCTCACCTCCGCGTAACTACGCACCCCTCACCGAGGATTGAATTTTTTCCTCAATCACCAGATCTCGATAAAAAAAGGTGCGATTCTCCCCCTGTAATACTTCACTGTAGGCGCGGTGGGATTCCTGACCGCGTACCCATCGCACCCCCGCTTGTTCCGGACAATGACGCGGCACAAATAAATTCCAATAGACCCACCGCCCGCCGATGGCACTGTGGTTGATAATTTGCCCTAAAACCCGCTGGCTATTGGCTTCAGACATATATTCAAAAATATTGCTGAGGTTGAACCGATCCACCCTGAGCGCCGGCCGTTCCTGAAGATAATCCTCCACCGCACCGCAATGCCATTGGAGGCGATCGAGATGGGCGCGGATCGGTTCAAACTGTTCTGGCCGAAGGACATAGGGGAGAGCCGTGCGGTAGGTTCCCGTTAACATCCATTGGAGATAAGGATTTTCCACAGGGTTGAGGGTCGTCAGGGCATAGCGGAGCCGTTGGCAGAGTTGCGCGATGGGATCCCCCTCCACATAGCGGAAAAATTGCGGATCACGCCCCCAACGGCCCAAGACTGGCCGGGAAAAAAACAGCCTAAACCCCCATTGCCAGCGGCGATGATTCCACACCTGATCATAAAAATCTTCCCGCTCCCCTTGGGGTTTAGTCTGCAATAACTGCTCAATGTCCTGGGGGGAATGGAGGAGGGGTAAAACATAGCGGCGAAAGGCGGCTAAGTATTGTTCAAACTTACCCAGGGTGGCGAAACCTTGGGCGATCGCCCCCCCTCGCCGATCCCAAAATTGCCGCACCCCATCCGTTAAAACCCCCCGACAACGACCATAGAGGGCGAACCGTTGGCTCCGGGTTGCGGGCCTTGCCCCCCAGAGTTGCAAGAGTTCATCATGGTTGAGTTGCCGATAGGCTGCCACCCGTAGGGCTAAACAGGCCAACTGGGCCGGATTCAGATCCACTGCAATCACCTGCTTGGGTTCCTGGGTGAGCAGTGCTAAAGTATTATCCCCCGCTGAGGCGATCGAAAGACACACCTGCCCCGGCTCCACCGCCAACGCCTTCAGCAACACATCCGTATCTTCCCAACATTGCCCATAGCGAATCTGGGAAAAATCCGCACGCTTGGCGATTTCCGTCGGCATTTTTAGGCCTGTAACTGTTTTTTAAAGGATTGCCAAAGGTTGCGCACCGTACTTTTTAATTGGCGGCGCTGTTCCCACCGTTCCAATTCCCGAAAATACGCCGCTCCCTTGGGCTGAAACGTTTGCCAAGCCCGCCAAAGAATCACCGTTCCCCCCATCAGCAGCGTATAGCGTGACCACCCTAAACCCCCGCCGGCCATGAGATCTAACCCTGCTAAGAGGCCGATGATGATCGTCGTGCGCACGGCTCGGTGACGGAAGCGATCGCGCCGATAGAGATCAAATTCTGTTTGTTGGGTTTGCTGTTGTTTTTGCGTCAGCCAAGCCGTTTCAGCGGCGGCGAGACAATCGGGAGAAATATTCAATTCCTCGGCAATTTCTAACAATTGCTCACGAGTAAACTCGCCATCCTCATCTTGGCGAGCTAGGGCTAATTGGAGGATTTGCTGCACATCGTCAGCTTGGTAGGTGGTGGGTGCCATCATCGCCACGGTTAAACGCCTGGCCCCATTATCGCCAATTAGCCGGGAAATGCGACCAGGGGAAAGTGCGGAAAACTCCCCCAAAGGGGCGATCGCCCCTTCCCGCCTTCCCGATACAATAAAAGCCAGAGCAGATTACTCACCCACGCAAGCATCTTCAATGACCCCCACCTGGCATTTGCCGAGGTGGGGGAGTGACCGGAGATAACCCGGTCGTAGCTGCGAATAGGCCACTCAGGTTAGTACGGCAACACTTCCGGTTGCTTCTCTAAATCGGACTATTTGTAAGGCCCTGGAATCTCAGGGAGTGGGGTCAGCCCAGAAACACCGTGCTAACTGGCTGAAGAGACCTGTAGTTTTGGAATTATCTTCCATTCAACTGGAAGCGCATTGACCAGTTCAGTGCGACCAAGGTTGAGCTACTTTATCGCGCCACGGGCATTTTGGTGAGTTGCCCGTAGAGATTGTCAGTCAGTGGGGTATTGAACCCCGCTGCCTGACGATTGTTTCCTCCCCCACCTGCGGTGCGAGGTGGGGGTTTCCACAAGGAGTTTTTGATGAACGGTAATATCCGCGTCGGCCAATTGTTTGGCATTCCCTTTTTTATCAACCCCTCTTGGTTCTTAATCCTCCTGTTAGGAACCTATTCCTTTGGGGGAGGCTTTAGCAATGTACCAGGGATCACAGGCGTTGGAGCCACCCTATTGGGGTTGCTCACCACACTCCTCCTCTTTGCATCCGTGTTGGCCCATGAGTTGGGCCATAGCTTAGTGGCCATGTCCCAAGGGATTGAGGTAAAGTCCATCACCCTGTTTATTTTCGGGGGGTTGGCCATGTTGGAAAAAGACGCAGAAACCCCTTGGCAGTCTTTGGCGATCGCCATTGCCGGCCCCCTAGTAAGCGTTGCCCTGTTTATTTTATTCACCCTCCTAGGGGGTGCGGGTCTCCCCCTACCTCTGCCAGTGTTGTTGGTTTTGGCTCCCCTCGCCACCATTAACCTCGCCTTAGCCCTCTTCAACCTCATCCCCGGTATGCCCCTCGACGGCGGCAACATCCTCCGGGCAATCATTTGGAAAATCACCGGCAACCCCAACAAAGGGTTACTCTACGCCAGCCGCGTCGGCCAAGCCTTTGGCTTTTTAGCGGTCGGTTTAGGCATTCTGGCGGTTTTGGGGATTAGCCAAGTGGGGAGTCTCTGGACAGCCTTTATCGGTTTGTTCCTCCTCCAAAATGCCGGGATGTCTGCCCAATCCGCCCAAGTTCAGGATAAACTCGACCACTACACCGCTAAAGATGCGATCATCCCCCATAGCCCCGTTGCCCCCGCAATGATGAATCTCCGGGAATTCGTCAACAACTACATCATCGGCCAACCCCAATGGCAACAGTTTGTGATCACCGATAACAATGGCAAACTCTGGGGAACCCTAGCCACCGATGCCCTCAAAACCATCCCCACTTCCCTATGGGCAGAAACCCATTTAAAGCAGTTAGTCATAACCGATAATCTCCCGGCCACCGTCCTCGCCAGCACCTCCCTGTTAAAAGTGGTGAAACAGTTGGAGGAAAAGCCCCAACCGGCTTTAGTGGTGGTGGATGAGGAAGGGGTTGTCCTCGGATTACTAGAAAAGGCTTCCATTCTTCAGCTTTTGACAGCAACCAAAACCGCTGATGATGCCATTGAGCCGGTTTCCTTCGTTCAACAGTAAGTTTCTCTTCTTAAATAAGAGTGAAAATGTATTAGTAGGGTGGGCAACGCCCACCACGCCTAACCTATAGCCGTAGCCAAGGGGATTAATTTCTAAAATCTCTAAGAGCGGACTTCAGTCCGCACTACGAACTGAGGGTCATGATTCTGCGTAGGGGCGAAAAATTTTTCGCCCCTACTCATTTTTGATATCAACGCAAAAAAAATTGCTATAGTGACAATGTATTATTGGTAATTATGAATGTTATCCCCACATCACCATGACCCTCTCCGTCGATCGCCCTCTCCTTTACCCCGATCGTGATGGCCAATCCATGGCAGACAACACCCGCCAATTCCAATGGATTGTTTTAATTAAAGAAAATCTGGAATGGATCTTTGCTGATGATCCCCAGGTATTTATCGCGGGGGATTTGCTTTGGTATCCCATCCAAGGCGACCCCAAAACCCGCGTTGCCCCCGATGTGTTGGTGGTCTTTGGCCGGCCCAAAGGGGATAGAGGTTCTTACAAACAATGGGAGGAAGACAACATCGCCCCCCAAGTGGTGTTTGAAATCCTCTCCCCTGGCAATACGCTTCAGGAAATGCTCAAAAAACAACAGTTCTACGATCGCCACGGGGTCGAAGAATACTACATCTACAATCCCGACGGTCACGATCTGGCCGGCCTCCAACGCATTGATGGCACATTAACGGCGATCGAAACCGTGGAAAACTGGACTAGCCCCCGCCTGGGGATTCGCTTCGCGTTCACCCCCGAAAACCTCACCATTTACCGCCCCGACGGGGAACGCTTTCTCACCACCATCGAACTCGCCACCGCCCGTAACGCGGAACGGGAACGAGCCGATGCAGCAGAAGCACAGGCACAACAGCAACAGCAACGAGCCGAACGACTAGCAGCCCAGTTGCGGGCGCTAGGAGTCGAACCGGAAGAGTAGAGTGCTACTCGTGCCATGCCCCACCAGTCTTAGCCGTTGCCCGTTCCCCGTTCCCCATTCCCTACCCCCCCACAAACTGACAAGGTTGCGCCAAAGCCGTATTCAACAACGTTTGATAGGTGCGATCGCCCACAATATAAGCCCCGAACCGTTGTAAATGGGGGTTTTGTAATTGAGCATCAAAGAGGGTGAACTGGCGCGATCGCAAATGCTCCACCAATTTCACCATCGCCACCTTTGAGCCTTCCGGGATACGAAAAAACATCGATTCCCCAATAAACGCCCCGCGAATCGCCAACCCCAAAATTCCCCCCGCCAACTCATCCCCCTGCCAAGTCTCAAAACTATGGGCCCAGCCATCGCGGTGCAGTTGATGATAGATTTTTTGCAGTTCCGGGGAGATCCAAGTAGTCTCGCGGGCCGCACAGCCTTGGCACACCGCCGTAAAATCCCGATTAATTGCCACAGTGAAGCGATTTTGGTTGAGCGATCGCCGTAGGGATTTCGGAAACCGAAAGCGATGATCCAGGGGAATCAAAGCCCGCTGTTGACTCGTATACCATCCCAAATCCCCCTGATCATCCGCCATCAGGAAATAGCCCTGGGAATACCCCTCAATAATCGCCGTCGTATCAATCCGCATCATGAGCCTTGAGCTACACTGTTTAACTCCATCATCCCCCCTTTCAGTTGCCCTGTACCAAAGCTTGTGATGATACCATGGTTAACTAGGCCGTCTCGGTTCATTGTTGCTCAACATCTTCATTCCCCTTGGTCTTGTCTTTAGCACCCTATGTTTAAAAATCTATTTGGCGATCCCAACACCCGTAAAGTCAAGCGATATCAGCCCTTTGTCGCGGATATCAATGCAATCGAGGAAGATATTCAAGTCCTTTCCGATGATGAACTGCGCGGCAAAACCTTGGAGTTTAAGGCTCAACTGGCCAAGGCCCGCACCGATGGTGAACGGGCAGATATTCTTGACGACATCCTCCCGGAAGCCTATGCAGTGGTGCGGGAAGCGGCCCTCCGGGTGTTGGGGATGCGCCATTTTGATGTGCAGATGATCGGCGGCATGGTACTCCACGATGGCCAGATTGCCGAAATGCGCACCGGGGAAGGCAAGACCTTGGTAGCAACGCTCCCCGCTTACCTCAACGCCCTTAGCGGCCATGGCGTTCATGTCGTCACGGTGAACGATTACCTGGCCCGGCGGGATGCGGAATGGATGGGGCAGGTCCATCGCTTTTTAGGGTTAACGGTGGGACTGATCCAAGCCGGGATGACCCCCGCTGAACGGCGCAAAAACTACGCCTGTGATATCACCTACGCCACCAACAGCGAACTAGGGTTTGATTATCTCCGGGATAATATGGCCACCTCCATTGAAGATGTGGTACAGCGGCCCTTTAACTATTGTGTGATTGATGAAGTAGATTCAGTGCTGATCGATGAGGCCCGCACACCATTGATCATTTCCGGCCAAATTGAGCGGCCCACGGAAAAATACGTCCGGGCAGCGGAAATTGCCACCCACCTCCATCCCCAAAATGAAGAGGATGGCACAGGGGAATATGAGGTGGATGAAAAGGCCCGTAACGTCTTGCTCAATGATGAAGGCTTTGCCAAGGCGGAGGAATTACTCGGTGTCACGGATCTTTATGATCCTGAAGACCCTTGGGCGCACTATATCTTTAACGCCATCAAAGCCAAGGAATTGTTTACTAAAGACGTGAACTATATTGTCCGCGATGAAGAGGTGGTGATCGTTGATGAGTTTACGGGCCGAGTGCTGAAGGGTCGCCGCTGGAGTGATGGCTTGCATCAGGCGATCGAGGCGAAAGAAGCGGTGAAGATCCAAAACGAAACCCAAACCCTAGCAACGATTACCTATCAAAACTTTTTCCTCCTCTATCCCAAGTTGGCAGGGATGACGGGGACGGCGAAAACCGAAGAGGCGGAATTTGAGAAAATCTATAACCTCCAGGTGACGATTATCCCCACGAACCTGCCCACCCGTCGCCGCGATTTGGCGGATGTGGTCTATAAAACCGAAGATGCCAAGTGGATCGCTGTGGCTAAGGAATGCCAGGAGATGCACGAAACGGGGCGGCCTGTATTGGTGGGAACGACGAGTGTTGAAAAATCAGAGGTGCTTTCTCGGTTACTACAACAGGCAAATATTCCCCACAATTTGCTCAATGCCCGACCGGAAAACGTGGAGCGGGAATCGGAAATTGTCGCCCAAGCGGGGCGGAAGGGGGCGGTGACGATCGCCACCAACATGGCCGGGCGCGGTACAGACATTATCTTGGGGGGGAACTCCGACTATATGGCGCGGCTCAAGCTGCGGGAATACCTGATGCCCCGGATTGTGATGCCGGAGGATAATAAGCAATTGATGATGTCGGTGGGGGCGGCGAAGGCTCCCCGCAAGGCTCCCCAAGGGTTCGGGGGGGAAGAGAAGAAGGTGAAAAGCTGGAAAGCTTCCTCGAATATTTTCCCCACGACGCTCTCAGCAGCAGCGGAAACGCTGCTCAAGGATACGGTGGCCTTTGCGGTGCAGCAGTATGGCGAGCAGAGTTTGCAGGAATTGGAAGCGGAGGAAAAAATTGCGATCGCCGCTGAAAGTGCTCCCATTGATGACCCCGTATTGCAAAAATTGCGGGAAGTTTATAACACGATCCGCAAGGAATACGAAGCCTTCACCAGCCGCGAGCATGATGAAGTGATTCAATCGGGGGGGTTGCACGTCATCGGCACAGAGCGCCACGAATCCCGCCGCATTGATAACCAATTGCGGGGGCGGGCGGGCCGTCAAGGCGACCCCGGTTCGACAAAATTTTTCCTCAGTTTGCAGGATAATTTATTGCGGATTTTCGGGGGCGATCGCGTTGCCGGGTTAATGAATGCCTTCCGCGTTGAAGAGGATATGCCCATTGAATCGGGGATGCTGACCCGCTCATTAGAAGGCGCACAGAAAAAGGTGGAAACCTTCTACTACGACACCCGGAAACAGGTGTTTGAATACGATGAAGTGATGAACAACCAACGCCGCGCCATCTATGCCGAGCGGCGGCGGGTGCTGGAGGGGTTCGACCTCAAGGAGCAGGTAATTGGCTATGCGGAACGCACCATGGATGATATTACCGATGCCTATACCAACCCCGAACTACCGCCGGAAGAATGGAAATTAGCGGAGTTGATCGGCAAAACCAAGGAATTTGTCTATCTCCTCGAAGACCTCCAACCCAAACACCTCGAAGATATGACCATCGGGGAAATTAAAACCTTCCTCTACGAAGAGGTGCGCAAAGCCTACGACCTCAAGGAAAACCAAATCGACAAAATCCAACCGGGGCTAATGCGCCAAGCGGAGCGGTTCTTTATCCTCCAACAGATCGACACCCTTTGGCGGGAACATCTGCAAGCCATGGATGCGTTGCGGGAAGCGATCGGTCTGCGGGGCTACGGCCAAAAAGATCCCCTCATTGAATACAAACAGGAAGGTTATGAAATGTTCCTGGAAACCATGGTAGATATTCGGCGCAATGTCGTTTACTCCCTCTTCCAATTCCAACCCCAAGGGCAACCCCAGACGGTTTAGAGGGAAAAGGAGAGAGGAGAGAGTGAAGTTCATGTAGGGGCGAAAAATTTTTCGCCCCTACACCCCATTGGGATTCTCTAGAATCTTTCACTTCCCACTGCCTACTCCCCACTCCCCCCTCCATAGAAAACCAGGGTAGTCAGTGCTTTAAAATAAAGGGCAACACTCCTCTGGCTTGCAACGATAATGACCGAAGATGCGATCCGCGAAGCGTACCTATCGCCCCTCTCACCCCCTAAAGGGTTAACTACCGCTGAAGTAGAGCGCAGCCGAGAAACTCACGGCAGTAATTTACTCACTCCCCCTCGCCGTGAACCCTGGTGGTTGCTGTTCCTCGCCAAGTTTGAAGATCCGGTAATTCGGATTTTGATTATTGCCGCTGTGATTGCGATCGCCATTGGCACCCTAGATGGCCAATTCATCGAAGGGGTCGGGATTTTAATCGCCATCCTCCTGGCCACAATCCTTGCCTTCCTCAACGAATACCGCGCTAACCAAGCCTTTAATATCCTCAACCAATATGTTGATGGTGTGCGCGTCCGGGTGATCCGCGATGGCCACCCCACCACCATCCCCCGCAAAGATGTGGTCGTGGGGGATTGGATCTATGTGGAGCAGGGAGAGGAAATCCCCGCCGATGGCGAGGTGATTGAAGCCGTTTCCCTGCTGATCGATCAATCCAAACTGACGGGGGAATGTGAGCCGGTGCAGAAATTTAACCGGGATGAACTCCTCGGTCAATCCGGCCTCGATGAAACCTATCCCCCCCATTGTCTCTACCGCAGCACGATTGTCGATCAAGGTAACGGCCTCTATCGCGTTACCGCCGTGGGGGATCAGACAGAAATTGGTAAACTGGCCACCGCCGTCGCCACCGTTGAACCGGGGGATCAAACCCCCCTCAACCAACAACTAGAGCGGCTCAGTGAATTAATCGGCGTGGTGGGCCTCAGCTTTGCCGTGACGATCTTTATTGCGCTCTTCCTGAGGGGCTGGCTCACCCAGGAAATTAACCTCAATGGTGCGCAAACCTATTTCCTTGCTGTTGTCATGATCACCATTGTCGTGGCCTTGATTCCCGTCTGGTTGCCAGTGGTGTATGACGGTTTGAAACTGGTCAACGAAGACTTAGAAGCCCCCGATTGGCTCGATGGGGGTGAGTGGCAGAGTTGGCTGAAGGCGATTGTCGGCGGCATCGCTGCCCTTGGCTTGGGTATTGGTGTGGGTTGGGGCTTGGGGATTTTGCCCCCCACTGGGGGGGTATGGTTGCCGACTCTGGTGGGGCAAACCCTCTTAGGCTATTTCATGGTGGCGGTGACGATTATCGTCGTCGCTGTGCCGGAGGGTTTGCCCATGAGTGTCACCCTTTCCCTGGCCTACAGTATGAAGCGCATGGCCCAGAATAATAATCTGGTGCGCCGGATGCATGCCTGCGAAACCATTGGGGCGGCGACGGTGATCTGTTCCGATAAAACCGGGACATTGACCCAGAACCAAATGCGGGTTTATGAGGTGAATTTTCCCAGTTTGCACAGTCGCAAGGTGGCGGATCTTGATTTGGCAACCCAGTTAATCGGGGAAGCGATGGCGGGCAATAGCACCGCTGACCTGGATGAGGAGCCGGGTAAACTGCCGGTGGTGATTGGTAATGCGACGGAAGGGGCGCTCTTGCTCTGGCTCCATCATCAACACATGGACTATTTCAACCTGCGGCGGGGTTTGGAAATTAAATTTCGCCTCTCCTTTTCCACCCAGACAAAATATATGGCGACGCTGGGCCATTCGGCGGCTTTGAAGCAGGAGGTGATGCACCTCAAGGGTGCGCCGGAGGTTTTACTCGAACGGTGTTCTCACATTTTGACGGAATATGGCCGGTTTCCCCTCAATAATAAGCAGCCAATTCTAGAGTTGCTCTATGAATACCAAGCGCGGGGGATGCGGACGCTGGGGTTTGCCTATAAGGAATTGCCCGATAATTTGATTCTGCCGGAGGCGGATGGGCAACAAGTGCCTGATGCGTTGACTTGGTTGGGGTTTGTGGCGATCGCCGATCCCCTCCGGGCGGAAGTCCCCGATGCGATCCGCGTCTGTTTAGCCGCCGGGATTGGCGTGAAAATTATCACTGGGGACTGTGCCGAAACCGCCCAGGAAATTGCCCGCCAAATTGGCCTCTGGCAGGGGGATGAAACGGATCCCTATGCCCTGATGACGGGGAAAGCGTTCCGCGCCCTTCCCGATGAGGAAGCTCGTAAGGCAGTGCAAAGCCTCAAGGTTTTAGCCCGTGCTGTTCCCCTCGATAAGCTGCGGCTGGTGCGACTGTTGCAGGAAGCGGGGGCTGTGGTGGGTGTCACTGGCGATGGCACTAACGATGCGGGGGCCTTAAAGCAGGCCAAGGTTGGCCTGGCCATGGGCAGCGGCACAGCGATCGCCAAGGAAGCCAGCGATATTATCCTCCTCGATGATTCCTTTCAAAGTATCGTGAACGCTGTGGTGTGGGGGCGATCGCTCTATAAAAACATCCAACGGTTCATCCTCTTTCAACTCACGATCAACGTCGTTGCCTTGGGTATTGCTCTCTTGGGGCCGTTCATTGGCGTATCGTTACCCCTGACGGTGACACAAATGCTCTGGGTCAACTTAATTATGGATACCTTTGCGGCCCTTGCTCTGGCCACAGAACCCCCCTCGGAATCCGTCCTCAAGGAAGCCCCCCGTTCCCCGACGGCTTTCATTATCACCCCCACAATGGTGCGTAATATTGTCGGCATGGGCTTAACCTTTTTGGTGTTTTTAGTCGGATTCCTCTTGTACTTGGATCGAGATGGGATCAGTCCCTATGAACTGTCGGTGTTTTTTGCGGTGTTTGTCTTCCTCCAATTTTGGAATCTATTTAATGCCCGTTGTTTAGGGATGTCCCAATCGGCATTTACCGGGTTGTTGGCCAATAAAGGGTTTGTCTTCATTGCCCTGACGATTTGCGTGGGGCAAGTGTTGATTATCCAGTGGGGCGGCGATATTTTTCGCACTGTACCCCTAAGCCTCAGGGATTGGTTCCTGATTATTAGCAGTACCTCGTTGGTGCTGTGGTTGGGGGAACTGTGGCGCTGGCGAGCGGCACGCTCCTAGGCGATTACACCCAGATCCGTAGTTCTGGGTTGTGGTGGTTTAGGTTGTCCGCTGTGCCTTGAATCCATTGGCTCTGGCTGCTCCGATTCAATAACTGTTGAACGGTGGCAACATCCATGGGGCGCGAGAGCCAATAGCCTTGGCCCAACTCACAGCCCAATTGCTGTAACTTTTGATGTTGGGCCTCGCTTTCAATGCCTTCGGAGACGACATTGGCCCCCAAATTATGGGCGAGGTTGATGATGGTTTGGGCGATCGCCATTTTGGTCGGGTCTTGATCCACCCCCATCACAAACGTGCGATCTACCTTAATCGTGTTAATCGGCAAATTGTGCAACCGGCTCAGGGATGAATAGCCCGTGCCAAAATCATCAATACAAAACCCAATGCCCAACTGTTGGATCTCTTGAAAAATCAAACTGTCAAAATTGGCGGTTTCCAGAAAACTGGTTTCCGTCATTTCCAGCTTTAAGGCCTGGGGCGGTAACTTCAGCCGTTGCAACAACGCCATAATGCGAGGGACAAGATCTGTTTCCTTGAGTTGCAACACCGAAACATTGACATGGACACTTAAATTCACCAGATTTGGGTGGGAGGCTCGCCACTGCTGGAGTTGTTCACAGGCCTGCTCTAAAACCCACCAGCCAATGACATGGATTTGGCCCGTTTCTTCCGCAACGGGAATGAAATCCGTCGGCCCAATCCAACCCCGTTGGTGATGATGCCACCGTACCAAGGCTTCTAGGCTATGGAGTTCGCCGGTTTTCAAGTTGAAAATCGGTTGATAGTAAAGGTGGAGTTCCGCCAATTCCAAGGCCCGTTTTAAATCATGCTCCAGTTCCAACCGTGCTAGAGCCACGGGTAACATCGAGGGTTCAAACAGGGCGCTAGTGCTGCCTCCTTCGGCTTTGGCGCGGTACATGGCCAGATCCGCATCCCGCAGCAGTTGATCCGGGCGTTGATAGGTGCGATCGCCCAAGACAATCCCCACACTCGCCCCCACCGAAAAACTACGCTGCTCCAGGAAAATCGGCTCCTGCATTTGGGTGACTAAGTGGGCGGCGATCGCCTGCGCCGCCTCCGTATTCCCCACAGCGGGCAACAGCACCGCAAATTCGTCCCCACCAAACCGGGCTAACTTGGCGGTGGGGGGGAGGGTTTCCTGAAGCCGCTGGGCCACTGCTTGTAAAAGGCGATCGCCCACAATATGCCCTAGGCCGTCATTAATAATCTTGAAGCGGTCTAGATCAATAAACAACACGCCATAGTTATGCTCCTTCCCCTCCTCCATCGCTTGATCAAGGCGGCTCTGCAATTGCTCCGTAAACCAGGTGCGATTATGCAGCCCCGTCAGGGGATCATGGTAGGCGTTGTATTGCAGTTGTTCTTCCGCATGGCGACGGGCAGTAATATCCTCCACCGTCCCCTCAAAATAGAGCAAATTCCCCTGTTGATCCCGCACCGCCCGCTGGGTTTCTGAGACCCAAATAATCGTGCGATCGCGCCGATAAACCTGAGATTCCGCATGGTAAACAATCCCTTCTGTCTGGGTGCGGGCCGCCAACTCCTGCCGCCGTTGGGGATCCACATAAAGCTGATGGCCAATATCCGTCAGATTCATAATCAAATCCACCGGGGAATCATAGCCATAGAGTTGGGCTAAAAAGGGGTTCGCATTGAGATAACGACCATCTAACGTGGTTTGAAAAATCCCCTGGGTAATATTTTCAAAAATACTGCGATACTTCATTTCGCTATAACGCAGGGCCGATTCCACCGATTGACGATGGAGTTCCCCCCGATGGGCCGCCATAAACCGCCCCAAATCCCGCGCCATCAGTTCTAAAATTTCACATTCATAATCCGCAAAGGGCATCTCCCGCGCCGTCAGTGACACAAAACTCAAAATGCCGTACACCTCCTGATCCACCCAAATCGGTGTCGTAATTGCCGTTTGAATCGGCAGATGGGCCGCCAGGGGATGCCGGCAAGATTGTTCCTGGCTATCCCCGATCCAAGTTTGGCGGATCAATGGGTCGTTTTCGGCATCTAGGGCATCGACTTGGAAGCCCGCTAAGGGTTCCCCCTGGGGGTTTTGGATATGGTGGATGGAATAACGGGGGCCGTGGCGTTGCAAGATCATGCCGATGGGCAAGTCTAGTAAATGCCGGCCAGCAGTTAGATAAGCATCGCTGCATTCAGCAAAGGATTGATAAACTCCAGTGCTGAGACGATGGAGTTCCTTGAGGCTGCGGCTAAAGTGGGCGAGCATTTGAGACTGTTCCCGGTAGCGGTGTTCGCTACTGTGAAAGTCCGGAAGACCCTGTTGCTTTTCCATAGTAATGATCTGGGGAAGTGAATGCGCTTCGCTTTGTTGCTAGGGGATGAGCAACCCAGGGCGATCGCAATCATTGTCTTTAAGGCTAACACAAGGTTTTTCTGATGTCGGATCAAAGTAGTTCCGTAATATCTGCGACCTGGGCAATACAGCCCAAAAGCCGGGGACAGCGATCCACGAGGCGATTAAAGCGGGCCCGGGAGAGGGAGAGCAAACTACATTCCGTATGGGCAATGGCCTTAAACTGCACCGCCGTATCCTCCCACAGGTGCATCACGCCAAACCCTTCCCCCACGGTCAAAATCACCCCATGGGAGGCCAGCAGCACATCGCCATCATAGATGAGGTAAAGCTGTTGGTGGTGGGGATTAACCTTGGCGGATTGATCCTCTGGGGGCGCACAGATCACTTCCCCGGCTCGAAAATCTCGCTGATTAAAGGCCCAGTTAATCGTTTCCAATTCATCTAAAGAGAGGGATTGCAGCCAAGATTGGGTTTTTAAAAATAGCAGTTGTTTTAAAAACCAATCTTCATCGGGGAGGGTGGTTTGTTGGCCATCCTGAAGGGAAATCGCTAACCGTTGTACTAGGGGATTGGGATCCTGTAGAAGGGCCTCCGGCAGGGGTTGTTGCTGTTGGGATTGGACAAAAATGCCCGCCACCCGCAACCAGCGATCATCGGAGGCTAAAAGGGCTTCGATTAATGGCCCCCGTTTGGTGAGGAGATTGGCGTTGGGGGCAGGGCTGAGGCGATCTTCCGTTTCCAACAGCGTCATAATCGGCACGATAAACCGCCGCAGGGGGCCGGCGGCGAGGGTTTCGATCGCATTGGCCCGGCGACGGCGATCGCCATCATGGAGGGCCTTTTCCAAACGGTGGAGCAACCCTTCCCGATCCATCGCCCGCAACACCGCAAAGACGCGGGCAATGATCCGCTCCTGGGCATCGGCTAACATCACCTGCACCACCCGCCAAATCGGTTGATCATCGGGGAGTTGCAAGAGCCATTGCTGGATTTGGGCGGCCCGCTGGTAATCGGGGCGCAGGAAGTCGTAGAGGGTATCACTGGCTTGGCGGCTATTAATCCGGCCAATGGCGGCGATCGCCGCCTCCACCACCTCAAACCGCCGTGAGGCTAAATACACCTTCGCCACCCGCAAGCTTTTATTGCCATAGTTCCCCAAAGCTTGGGCCGCCCAGAGCCGCACCGCCAAGGATTCATGCTCTAAGCCCACCGCCACATCCAACAGCAGACGCGGATTCTGCAACACCCCCACCAATTGCAGGGCAATGGCCCGCACCAAAGGGTCAAACGTGGTTAATTCCCGCTCCACCAAGGCCACTAAGGCCGTTTCCCCCGGCCGCGCCAACCGGGCTAAGGTTTCCAACCCCGCCCGCACCACTTCCACAGAACCTTCTGCGAGCAACTGCTGCACAATCGGAATCAAGCGGGGATTACGGGTATGGCGAATGGCCCCAATCACCGTCAGCCGCTCCTGTTCATTGAGGGGATCTTGCCAAATCCGCTGACATTGGGGGGCAAACTGGGTATTGTCCTGGGCAGCTACGGCAACACAGGCGAGGGCTTGGACAGTGGTATCGGGGCAGTCCAAAAGCCGGGTCAATTGGGCCGCATTGAGGGGGGAGCGGCGGGCGAGGAGGGCTTCGAGAATCAGCGGTAGGTGGGAGGAATGGCCATCTCCTGTATGATGATCACTCTCTAAATGGCGGTAGAGGTAATGGCTGAGGGTGGGGTGGGGGTTTTGGGAAAAAAAGCGGATCAGGTTGCGCCGTAAGACGGGATCGGCGGTGGCCAGGAGGGGTTCTACTTCTGGGAAACAGTTCTGGGGATTGTGGAGGCGGGTAGCGAGGGCAAGGCCGAGGATTTGACTGGAGCGATCGCCACTGGTGAGGAGTTCATCAATCTCGCCACTGTATTGTTTGGGGAGGCGGCCCATCCCTGCCCCCACTTCCTCCCATTGCACCCTGCCGGTACGCAACATTTGCAGGAGCGATCGCACATAGCTGCGGCCCATGCCGTAGCGCACCAGAACAAAAACACCACTTAACACCACTCCCCCACGGGCAATTTGGGGCGGGGTTAGCCCCCATTGGGCCGCCATCAACAGCAACCCCGCCGCCGCCAACCCCAAGGCATAGGCCAAACCATTACTAATCGCCCGCACCTGGCCCACCCAACCGTAGGGTACAGCATTGTAATTGAGGCTATGGATGGGTTGGTTGAGGCTATCATCTAACCCATCGTTATTGACATTGGCCCACAATGCCCAAGGTAGCGTGAACTGATAGGCTAATCCCCCAAAGGCCCCCAACGTCAGCAGGGGATAGACCAGGTTCATCACGCCCACGCCCCAATAATTCAATAGGGGTTGTGTCACCAAGTAGAGGACGACGAAGGGGATCACATTATTGATCATCCGCACTGTGCCGATGAATTGGGTGAGTTCGTCGCGGTTCTCCTGGGGAGAGGCGGCGCTAATGTCAAAGTAATCGAGATACACCGCGAAGTAGAGGTATTCCGCCATGCAGTAAAGCAGGATGAAGAGGAATGTACTGGCGGCGAGAAAGACAATAATCGGATAGGCCCCCAGGGCGGCCCAACTGAGGCGGGGCCCTTCGGGGGTTGATTCATCCTTGGGGTTTTCGATGGGATGGAGCGATCGCTCCATCCCCCACACCTGAGCCGCTGCCAATGCCGCCAATAGGGGCAAGATCCAGAGCAGATCCACCGTCGCCCACCAACGGGCCAACCCCGTGGCCAAGCCGCCCCCGATGACCCCCCCCACCGCCATCGCCATCCGTAGCCAGGAGGCATAGCGGTTCCAATCTAAACTGGTGAAATAGTCCGTCACCAAGCTGGGGAGGAGCACCTCCAACAGCAAAATCCACTGGATATAAAAGCCAATGTAAAGCAGGTAATCGAGCCAATGCCCCGGATTTTTGCCCCACCATAACAGGAGGCGCAGGAGGAGGGTTAGGGCGATCGCCATCCCCAAGACCCTGCGCACCAACCGAGGGCGATCGATGCGATCGACAATTTGGGAGAGGCCGAGATAAATGGGTAGGGAGACAATGCCCATGGCCACATAGGCCACCGGCAACCCCTGGGGCCCCACCGTTGTTAAAAACAACGAACTCCCCACCACCAGCCCCATAATGCTGAGGGTGGCGATCGTGACAGACAACAGCAATAACTGGGTTAACTTCTGGGCCGTTGCTGTGCTCCACAGGGTCGTATACCAACGTTGTCCAATCATGCCTGTCGCGGTCGGATCAAAATCTCGGTTTGATGCTCTCTGATAGTGAAGGTGCTAACAGTTTTAACCCACTGTTGAGGGAGCGGATTCCAATTCACAGTACGAACCCATCAACCTAAAATCGGTGTGAGATCGAGATGCTCTTCCACCAAATTAGCAAGGCTATTGAGCATGATTTCCCGTTGCTCTCGGTAGTTGGGAACGCCGGTCGGGAGGGAGAGCAGCCCCCGCCGTTGGCGGAGATGGTTGAGCCAGGTGCGTCGCCAGGGGCCATTGTCAAAAATGCCATGGAGGTAACAGCCCCATACGGAATGGCTAGCATCCACCATCCCCAAGCTGAGATCATCAAAGAGGGCTTGGGGGAGATCGACGGGTTTGGTGCGGCGATGGGTGAGCCATTGGGTTTGGCCCTGGTGGATTTCGTAGCCTTCCACCACTAGCCCTTCGTGGGGATAGTGGGATAAACAGGTGCGTTGGCGGGTGACTTTATCAGGGGTGATGGTCGTTTTCACCGGCAATAACTGTAAGCCGATTTGCTCCCCCGCTTCTCCTTCTAATCCTTGGGGATCGGCAATGCGATCGCCCAACATTTGGAAGCCGCCACAAACCCCAAACACCGTTCCCCCAGCGGCGACAAAATCTTGAATTTTCTTGGCCATACCACTGTCATGGAGAGCTTTGAGATCACTTAATGTGGTTTTTGAGCCGGGTAAAATCACCGCATCGGGATAGCCTAAACGATCCTCTAACCCCACATATTTCACCCCCACCGTCGGCTCCGCATCGAGGGGATCAAAATCCGTAAAGTTGGCAATGCGGGGGAGGCGAATAATCGCTAGGCTCACCTCCTGCTGATCCTTCCTGGCTTTGCGCTCCAACAAACTCAGGGAATCCTCCGCCGGGAGTAGGTTCTCGCTCCAGGGCAGCACACCCAAGACGGGAATGCCCGTATATTCTTCTAACCAATTAATCCCCGGCTGCAAAATCGACAGTTGTCCCCGAAATTTATTAATCACAATCCCCTTGATCAGGGCGCGTTCTTCGGGGTCTAATAACGCCAACGTTCCCACCACATGGGCAAAGCAACCGCCCCGGTCAATATCGACAATTAAAACCGTTACCGCGTTGAGGTATTTGGCAACGCGCATATTGGTGAGGTCGCGGTGCTTGAGATTGACCTCCGCTGGACTGCCCGCTCCTTCACAGACAATGACATCAAATTCCGCCGCTAATCGGTGGAGGGATTCGGTAATGGCCTGCCAACCCCGCTCAAAATATTGTTCATAGTAGGCCGCAGCGGTGGTTGTGCCGACGGCCTTGCCCCGGATGATCACTTGAGAGGTACTGTCCCCTTGGGGCTTGAGCAAAATCGGGTTCATTTCCACCCAAGGACTGATCCCCGCTGCCCAGGCCTGCACCGCCTGGGCATAGCCCATTTCGCCGCCGGAGGGGGCCACGTAGGCATTGAGGGCCATGTTTTGCCCCTTAAAGGGGGTGATCCGTTTGCCCCGCCGACTGAGGATGCGGCATAAGGCGGTAGCTAACATCGATTTGCCTGCGTGGGAGGTGGTTCCCACTACCATGATCGCTTTCATGCGGGCCACCGCAGCCAACGCTGGAGGAAGTTGAGGAGGCGATCGCCCCAACTGGCCGCCGGAATCCCCTGCTGTTGCCAATCTTGGCTAAATTGCCGCCCCAAGGGGGTGAGGCGGAAACTATCGGTAATGCCCTGGCCATCGACTTCTCGACGTACCAACCCCACCTGAATCAACCACAACATTTCACTTTCTGCCCACACATCTAACAGGGGTTTGCGGGTGTAGCCTTGAGCCATGGCCGCCTGACCCGTCAGGGCTTGGAGGGGAATACCGGCGGTTTCCATGGCCAGGAGGAGGGCAATGGTGAAGGGGGAGCAGCGCAGGGCGCGGGCGGCGCGATCGCAGGTTTTGGGGGGATAAACAACGGCGGTGGATAGGTTCATCGCTCCATGGGGGGGGATCTCAGAGACCATTGTGCCATGATCCCACCCAGAGCGGCCGAGGGTAACGGGGCGCAATTCCCAACCCGGAGCGGAATCTTCTAAAATCAGGAGGCAGAATGTTTAGAACCTTGGATTCACAAGCGAAAATTATGGCTTTAACTGTTGGCACTACCGCACCCCAATTCACCACCCTCGACGACCAAGGCAATACGGTCTCCCTCAGTGATTTCGCGGGCAAAATTGTCGTCCTGTATTTTTACCCCAAAGACGACACCCCCGGCTGCACGAAACAGGCCCAGAGCTTCCGGGATAACTACACCACCTATCAAGAAAAAGACATGGTGGTGTTAGGGGTGAGCCGAGATGATCAGGCTTCCCACACGAAATTTAAAGAAAAATATGGTCTGCCCTTTACACTGCTCACCGATGTAGATGGGGCGATTACTCAAGCCTACGATGTGGATGGCGGCGGCTATGCCAAACGAGTCACCTACATCATCGATGCCAATGGCGTGATCAGCCATGTGGATGCAGCGGTACAAACCGCCACCCACGCCGAAGATGTCTTAGCCAGTTTGGGTTAAGTCTTCCCTCACCCTCAATCCCTCTTTTAGGTCGGGAGAGGGACTTTGAATCCGGCTCCTCCGGGGAAGGAAAGAGCATAGAGAAGAGAGAAATATTTAACATTCTCCCTCACTACCCACTACCCACTACCCACTACCCACTCCCCAAAGCGTCAGCTATCTAAAATTATCAAGATCCCCTGACCAATACCATTGTCGATCCCTTGAAAAGTTGTTAGCGTTGCGGCTACACTTTACAGCTTGAGGATTTGGCCCGTGGCGTTTTGGCAACCAGGACAACTCAACGGCTTTGCTCGCTTACGCTCCCTAGCTCAGAGTCGTCGGTGGCGCGATCGCAACTTAGCGCGATCGCGCTTTTGTGGTGCCACCATTGCCCTCACGGGGATTGCGGTGTTATTCGGTTGGATGTTTGATCTGGCCCTCCTCAAAAGCATCCTGCCGATCTGGGTGAGTATGAAGGTGAATACGGCCCTGGGATTTGTGGCCAGTGGGTTATCCCTTTATTTATTTTGCCTGCCCCGCCGCCGTCGTCACCATACCATCATCGCCACCGGCTTAGGGGGCGTGGTGGTGATGATTGGGGCGCTCTCGCTGGCGCAATATCTCTTCAATGTCAATTTCGGCATTGACGAAGCCATTTTTCTCGACAATACCGCCGCCGTGGGAACCGCCAACCCCGGCCGGATGGCCGCCAATACTGCATTTAACTTTATCCTGCTGGGGATTGCCCTCACCCTCTTTCCCTACCGCCGTTCCCCCGTGGGTCTAGTGCAGGGGTTGACCCTGGCCTTTGGGACGATCGCCGGCCTGGGGTTGGTGGGCTATGCCTACAACACCTCAGAATTTTATGGGGTTGGGGCCTATACGAAAATGGCGGTGCATACGGCGATCGCCTTTTTCTACCTCGCCATTGGCATCCTCCTCGCCCGCCCCAATCGCGGCATCAAGGCCATTCTCACCTCGCCCCTCGCCGGGGGGATCATGGCTCGGCAATTCTTACTCAATGGTACATTTGTTCTTCTTGCCCTCGGTTGGTTGGTGTTAACGGGCTACCGTCATCAGTTTTATGCCTCCGAGGTGGGGTTAGCCCTGTTTGCCGTTTCCAGTGTGCTGGCCATGGGTGCAACGATTCTCTGGGGAGCCAAATCCCTCAATGAAGCCGAGAGCCATCGCCATCGGGCGGAGGATCATTTAAAACACCTCTACCACGATTTGGAAGCCAAAGTCCTTGAACTAACGGAAACCAACGAGCGGCTGATGCAGGAAACCCGCGATCGCCAGCGGGCCGAAGCTGCTGAAATCCAATTACAAGAAACCCTCAACGCCCTCCAATCCACCCAATTGCAATTGGTGCAAAGTGAAAAAATGTCTGCCCTGGGCCAATTGGTGGCAGGGGTGGCCCACGAAATCAACAACCCGATTAACTTCATTTACGGCAACCTCCAACCGGCCCAAGAATATACCGATAGCCTCCTAACCGGGATTGCGGCCTACCAACGCTGCTACCCCGATCCCCCAACGGATTTACGGGGAGAAATTGAAGATCTCGAAGTGGATTTTATTGCCGAAGATTTACCCCGGTTATTGAATTCGATGAAATCGGGGGCGGAAAGGGTGCGGGAAATTGTGCGATCGCTGCGGAATTTTTCCCGCCTGGATGAGGCGGATTATAAAGAGGTGGATCTCCATGAAGGCCTCGAAAGTACGATTAGCATCCTCGGCCATCGCCTCAAGAGCCGGCCCGACCGTGCCGCCATCCATATCCAGCGGGATTATGGGGAGATTCCCCTGGTGGAATGTTACCCAGGGCAGATCAATCAGGTGTTTATGAATGTCCTGGCCAATGCCCTCGATGCCCTCGAAGAGCGCGATCGTGACCGCTCCTTTACTGAACAAAAGGTAAAACCCAGTGTCATTCAGATCACCACAGCCCTTTGGGATCGGTATTGGGTGCGTGTGGCCATTGCGGACAATGGTTTGGGGATGGATGAAACGACGCGATCGCGCCTCTTTGACCCTTTCTTCACCACGAAACCCGTCGGCAAAGGTACGGGTTTAGGGCTATCGATTAGTCACCAAATTGTTACGGAAAACCACAACGGCCAGATGATTTGCGAATCTCAACCCGGCGCGGGAGCAACATTTATCCTTGATATCCCGATTAAACGGGCTTTTGTGGCGGTTCCCCTCGAAGCCTAGCCCTCATCCCCCCGCCGCTTCTCCCAAAATGGGCGAAGGGGAGGTGGGGATGTACACACGAAGCGGCTTCTCTCAGAGTGGACAAATTGTGCAAACTGGGATGCACCCGGTTAGAATCTAGAAAGGACACTTTTGATTAAAAAAGTATTCATATGCTTCTTGAATACGTTGGTACGTTTCTTGATCGGCATTAGACTTTGCCGCTAGAATGCCTTCACGAAAACAATTATGCGCTGCATTGATTGCATCTACATACTGTTCTTTACGACTCAGAATAATATGTACACATCCTGCATACATATCCATAAATATATAAGCTTTCTCAGGATAAAGCTGTTTAGCTTGTGTGAGATATCGATAGGCAGCCTGATACTTTCCTTGATTGAAGCGAATCGTTCCAGCAAAATAGAGAGCAAAAAACTTTTGTTCAGACCGATCAGATAAATTCCTTTGAATACGAATAAATTCTCTGGCAATTTTATCTAATTGCTTTTGATAAGTTAGTTTTTGGTTTGATGTGGGTTCATCAGGAAGAGAAAGCTCAAAGTATCGATGTGCAACTCTATCAAATAATTCCTCTACCGCGTCTTGAGGTAAATTACTCATAGTTATTTGGGTTGTTGAAAATCTTAGGATCACTATAGGTATTTTTTTAAAGAAGTGCAAGTGTCATACAGCGATCCTAGATCAATCCTAGAGTCAGCACTCACTCCCAACCCCTCTCTCACAGTTTGCTACTACGTACACACAACTTGATCGTTAACCTAATTTTCCCAAAATTTCACGATTGAGAATCTTGATAAGTCGTTAGCTTCTCTCAATAAACCAGATTTATTGAGAGAAGCTATAAGTCGCTGAAATCAATGCTAGGAAAGGGTTTCATGCTTATGCGTACTTAGTAGTCCACCCTGGAAGAGGGGTTTAGGGTGAGGGCTGAAAGTGTGCTCTAAAGCCGCTGCTGCCAATATTGCCAGGCGGCATAGGCGAGGGTGACAACCCCAGTGGCGATCGCCCCCTCATCGGCTTCAAACTCGGGATGATGGAGGGGGGGATTGGCCTGATCCGGGTGGCCTACCCCAAGGCGAAACATACTACCGGGGGCCTCTTGGAGGTAAAGGGAAAAATCTTCTGCCCCGAGGGAGGGTTCAGGGAGGATTTGGACGCGATCGCGCCCCCAAGCCTCCACCGCCACCTGTTCGATCAGTTGGGTTAAACCGGGATCATTTTGCACCGAAGGCACGCCCCGCCGATAGTTGACCTCTGCCCTCGCGCCATAGGTTTGGCAGACCCCTTGGACAATGGTTTCAATCCAACCGGGGAGTTTTTCGTGGGTTTCGGGATGGAGCGATCGCACCGTTCCCGCTAACCGCACCTGATCCGCAATCACATTGGGGGCGCGGCCGCCGCTGATCTGGCCAATGGTCAGCACCACAGGCCGCAGGGGGTTCTGCGTCCGACTGATGGCCTGTTGGAGTGTGGTGATCACCTGAGCGGCAATCCAGATCGCATCGGTGGCTTCGTGGGGCCTTGCGCCATGGCCCGATTCCCCCTGGATAAAAATTTCTAAATCATCCGCCGCTGCCGTTAAGGCCCCGTAGCGAATACCGAGCGATCGCACCGGAATGGAGGGGAAAACGTGTAACCCCAAAATATGGGACACCTCCCGCATCACACCATCGCGCACCATCCACCCCGCCCCTTGGGCAATTTCTTCAGCGGGTTGAAAGAAAAACCGCACCGTTCCCGGTAACTTTTCCCCCAATTGCGCCAACACCATCGCCGTCCCCAGACCCACCGTCGTATGAATATCATGGCCGCAGGCGTGCATCACCCCCGGCTGCCGGGAGGCATAGGGCAGGCCGGTGCGCTCGGTAATCGGCAACGCATCCATATCGGTGCGAATCGCCAACACCCGCTCATCGGTTCCCGCTCCGGGCCAATGGCCCACCACCCCCGTTTTCCCCACCGCCTCCTCCACCTGCAACCCACAGGAGGAAAGCACCCCCGCCACATAGGCCGCCGTTTGATATTCCTGGCCACTCAGTTCCGGGTGGGCATGGATGTGGCGACGGATTTCGATGAGGCGGGGGGTGAGTTGGGCGGTGAGGTCTTTAATTTCGGTGAGCATGGGGTTAGACGGTCTGGGGAGATCGTTGGGGGATCAGGGGTTGCGCTTGGGCGTGGTAATGGTGTTTTTGGAGGTCGGCGATCGCCATCGTTGGGCTATTCACCCAAAATTTGCGGTTCAAGCGAATGAATTTGCGGTCTTGGCCATTGCTGATCGCCGCCACGATGGGGACTTTGGCTTGTTTTTTCTCCCCTTCACTGTGGCTATTGAGGATACTGCATAGGGTGTTATGGGCTTGGGGATTGCTGGCCTGTTGGGGGGTGAGTTCCACAAGAATCATTTGCGCCGCTTCCACGGGTTCCGCATCTTCAATGAGCAATTGCGCCACTTTATCATCGCGGCGATCGGCTTTCCCCCAAAAAATAAACGTCATATCTTCCTGAATCAAGGCTTCGAGTAATTCAAACGTGCGGGGAAAGATCACCCCTTCCGCCTCCCCGGAGCGGTCTTCTAACCCTAAAAAGGCCATGCGATCGCCCTTTTTGGTATTAATCACCCGAATCGTATTCACCACGGCGATCGCACTCAAGGGTGTGCGCTTGCTATAATTGCTCAAATCCAGTAAATTCACCGGCTCCAGCAGTTTCATCGCTGGCTTCATCCCATCGAGGGGATGCTCGGAAATGTAGAAACCCAAAAGTTCCTTCTCCATCTTCAGTTTTTCCGCCGCTGGGAGATCCGGCACATCAGGAAGGCCCGGGGCCGCATCAAATTCGTTGGTTGCGCCGCCGAGGATCTGGCCAAACAGATTCATTTGGCCGCTATCCCGCTCTTTGCTGCGCTGTTGGGCCCAAGCGAGCATCGTATCAATACTTTCCAGGAGTTGATTACGATTGGTGCTAAAGGCCGTAAACGCGCCACATTTAATCAACGTTTCTAAAGAACGACGATTCACAACGCGATTATCCACCTGATAGCAAAAATCCGCAAAGGAGCTAAATTTGCCCCCAGCTTTTTCCCGCGCCTGTAAAATGCTCTCAATGGCCCCCTCCCCTAAACTCGGCACAGCGGAGAGGCCAAATAAAATCGCCTCGCCATCGGGGGTAAAGTCAATATCAGAGCGGTTAATATCCGGGGGTTCAATTTTGATCCCCATCCGCTGGCAGGTGTTGATATAGCTTTCGACTTTATCTTTATTGCTGCTGTTGCTGGTGAGCAACGCCGCCATATACTCCACCGGATAGTTCGCCTTGAGATAGGCGGTTTGGTAGGTGACGTAGGCGTAGGCGGTGGAGTGGGATTTATTGAAGCAGTTGGCGGCAACCGTGCCGTTGGCCAGTAAAAAGTTATGATCGCGCACAACCCCGAGATCGTAAACCGATTGGGGGGGCAGGGCGCGACGCTGGATAATTTTAACCATGGATTAAATGTTGGGAAAGGGCGTAATCGGGTTCCTCACACCAAAATGATCAATGTCCCGATTGACGACAGCAGACCCATTGCTGGGATTGATCCGAGTAGGCTTCTTAGTAGGCTAAGGTGGCGAGGGTTTCCCGCAGGTAGGAGGTGACTTGATCGTCGAGGCTGGTGGGAAAAGGGGCATCAGTGGCCGCCTTGAGGTTTTGCCAGCGGCCGAAACCAGAACTGGCGGCGATCGCCTCTTTGAGGCTGGCCCAAACTTCTTGGTCGTTGGCAAAAGATGGGATGGTTGTGTTAGGCATTTGTACCTCCAATGGGTTACAAAATTTTACATTTTGTGTTCACCTTACCCTAGTCTAGCTTGTGGTGATGCTGCCTAGAGCACAAAACAGGGATTTTAAGGGGGAATCATGACGGGGCGGAGGCGATCGCCCATGGATCGCCGTGGGGAGGACGTTAGCCGGAGGCGGCGGGAAAAATGATCGGGGAATTGAGACTATTAGTGCAGTTGTGCTGTGCTAAACTCATTTGTAGTAACTAATAACTACAAAAAGCCATGATTGCTGTCAAGTCTGATCATTACCTCAACCCGGATGAATATCTAGCGATGGAGTTGGAGAGCCAGATCAAGCATGAATACATAGATGGCGAAGTTTACGCCATGGCAGGAACCAGTAAAGACCATAATTTGATTGTTGGCAACCTTTACCTGCTGTTGCGTAACGCTCTCCAAAACTCTCCCTGTCGCACCTACTTCACAGATTTAAAGGTCAGGATTGAGCAAGGGCGGCGCTTTTTTTATCCAGATTTACTGGTGAATTGTGATCCCAATGATGATCGGACTCTGCACTATGTTGATCAACCCCAGGTAATTATTGAAATACTATCCCCCTCGACAGAATCCTTTGATCGGGGTGAAAAGTTCCAATGTTATCGTAAGATTTCCAGTTTACAAGATTATGTTTTAGTCAGTTCCCAAGCCTATATGGTGGAAGTATTTCACCGTGTCGAAGGCGAGCGTTGGTTGTTAAGTACCTATGCAGGGATAGAGGCGATCGCCTCTATCGAAAGCCTCAACCTCAACGCCCCCCTGAGCGAAATCTACGCTACATTAGATCTAACCCCCAAGGAAGATAACCATAGTTCGTAGTGCGGACTTTAGTCCGCTTCGGTAGAACGACTAAAGTCATTACGAAAAACCTTCATAAAACGTTCGTAGTGCGGACTTTAGTCCGCTTCCCTATCCAAATTCTAGGCAATTTCACCCGATTCAACCATGGTTACTGCCGCTCAAACTTCCACTATTATCTACCCCGATTCTGATGGAAATCCAATGGCTGATAATACCCGCCAATTTCGTTGGATTGTCGTTATCAAAGAAAATTTAGAAATTCTTTTCGATGCTGATCCGAATATCTTCGTCGCTGGAGATTTACTGTGGTATCCCGAACAAGGCAACAATAAACTCCGACAAGCCCCTGATGTGATGGTTGCCATCGGACGACCCAAAGGAGAGCGCGGCTCCTATCGACAATGGGAAGAGGCGGATCTACCGCCCCAAGTTGTTTTTGAAGTCCTTTCCCCTGGTAATCGCCTCAAGGAAATGGCTAAAAAACAACAATTTTATAACCGCTATGGGGTTGAAGAATATTATGTTTTCGACCCCGATCGCCTTGATTTTCATGGCTGGATGCGCAATCAAGCCGGTGTTTTAGAGGTCATTGAACAGCCGGAAAACTTCACCAGTCCCCGGTTAGGGATTCGCTTTGAACTCCAAACAGACCAGTTCACCATCTACCGGCCCGATGGTCAACGGTTTTTGACCCCGACGGAATTGGCGAAACAGGCCGAACAGCAACGCCAAGAAGCCGAACGCCAACGCCAGGAAGCTGATCGCCAACGCCAACGGGCAGAAACCGCTGAGGCCCGTCTTCAGGCCTTAGAAGCCCGATTGCGGGAACTGGAGGGGGATTTGACTAGTCCCCGCTCTAAAGAGACGGGGATTCCCTGGAGGGATTTCAGAACTTCCGACAAGTCGGACTCTTAGGCGAAGTCAAATACGCCTCTATAGGTTGCCCGAAGGCTTCCTTTTACTTATTTTCCTTTAACCACCTTTTGTCTCTCGCCAATGAAACGTCTTTGCTACCGACATTTCTGCATGATGCAAGTCTGCCCTCACGGGATGTTAAGCCCCTTTCATTTGGGTCATAGAGAAGGTGATACCATTCTATCATAGTCATTGCGGCTAAAGCCGCCGAGTCGCTTTTCCGCCCCGATCTAAAGAGACGGGGCTACCAAGCTCCCGAGTTTTTATCGTGTTAATGCAGTTCCACGGCGCAAAGCGGGTCATTCTCTTTCCTCCCTCCCAACTCTATAACCTTTACCCCTTCTCGCTATTTAAACAACTGATCCATGGCCCCAAACTCCGGGCCGGCCATAGCCGCGTTTACCCCGATCAGCCGGATTTTGACCAATTCCCCCGCCTTCAGGAAGCCCTCAATCACCGCTACGATGTTCTCCTGGAAAGGGGGGATGCCCTCTATACTCCAGAGGATGTCACCTGTTCGGTGAATCGGTTCTGGCACGTCCCCCTAGGGCGAGGCCTCACCTCTTGGAGTAAATGGCGCGTTCATCTCGGTAGCCTTCTGGCCATTCCCCATCTGCTCAAGGAATTAATTAAGGCTTTGGTGAGTGGCGATCGCCCCCAAAAACTCCACCAATGGCGACTCAAACTTTAAGCAAAAAAAGAACCCCCCTTTTTAAGGGGGGCAGGGGGGATCTTTTTAAGTGGAGCCGAGCAGAGTCGAACTGCTGTCCGAACTGGCTATTGACCTTCTGTTCATTCACAGGTTTATCCTTTCTAATCCTCAAGGCGGGAGCTACCAATTGTTCCGGGTAAGCACGGAGTCTCTAGTAGGGTTCTCGCACCGTTTTGTGACCAGATGCACGCCACGGGCATATCCGTTAGGGGTTATTCATTAGCGTTAACGGAGTCAACTAATGAATACTCGTTTTAATCCTAAATAGCCCGAGGGCCGGTTTGAAGATTAAGCAGCAACAGGTGCAGCTTTACGAGCGAAAGGAACGATGTTGTTCGCAGTTACTTTTTGTTTTGAACTCTTGATTTACGAGAGGGAGTTCGCTCTCGACCTGCATCACAGGGCGGCTTTCACCAACCCGTCGAAACCGTTACGGCCCCGTATGTCCCTTCAGTATAGATCAAATCAACCCGTTAGGCCAAGACCAGCCCCCAAAATCGTTCATCCTACGCAAAACCCACCAATATTGAGGACAACCACAACTGCCAAAATCGTTGATCGTTCGTAGTCCAGACTTCAGTCCGCAAACCCGGCAACATTTGAGCCTCCCTCCCGTAGAATTTTCTCATCCCCCCCGTTAGGCCCTCCCACTTATGCTTCCCGATCTCCTCCGTCGCCGCCAAACCCATTTTGTCCTTTGGCGGCCGGGTTGTGTTGACCCCGCCCCCACATTGGTTTTAGGGTTATTTTCCAGCCTTTACCCTACCCCAGCGGGCCTCCGGGAAATCCCCCTCAGCCCCGATCCTGAGTTTCCCGAACTTTGGCAGGTGGCAGCGGCGGATTGTGGCTTGATTAACGGTGAGATTTATTACTACTGGTTTAAGGTCAAAAATACTAACCCCTATCCCTTCACGGGGGAGCATGAAATTCTCTACTGTACCGACCCCTTGGCGACCACCGTAGACCGCCGGGCCGCCTGTACTGCCCCGACTCCGCCGGAAGTGGGGGGCGTGAATAGTGGAGATCCCGCCAGTGTGATCTGCTATCGCGATGGGCAATTAATCCCCTGCGATCCTACCGGGGAACCGTCCCCTTGGCTCCAACCCCATCCCGATCCGAACTTGCCTGCCAATCACCAATTGGTGATCTATGAGTTGCCGACGCGGTGGACAGTGGCGGGGGAGCATGGCATGGGGGTGGGGTGTTTTCGGGATATTTTGGCGTTGTTAGATCCAGACATGGCGGCCCCGGATTTTCCCCAGGTGGCCAGTTTGGGGTTGGGCCAGGCCCATCTTCAGGCTTTGGGGGTAAATTGCTTGGAATTATTGCCCCCGGCAGATAGTGATGATGTGCTGGAATGGGGCTATGGGACGGCGAACTTTTTTGCCCCTGATTATGATTTGGGCCAGGCTGTGGGGCAGGAGGTGGCCACGGCCATGGCAGATTTGCGGGCGGTGGTGGCGGCTTGCCATCGGTTGGGGATGCGCTTTGTGATTGATGCGGTGATGGCCTTTGGGCGCAATACCCCCTATACCCATGTGAATTTTTTGGATTTTTTGGTGCAGTGGGGCGTGGGGGATCCCGAACAGGGCGATCGCGATGGCTTTGGGGGGGATTTATTCAAATACAACTATTGGGTGGAGGGCTACCATCCCCTCACAGGAAAAAGGGACTGGTTTGTGCCAGCACGGGAATATATGAAGCTTTATATTGCCCATTGGATGGCGTATTTTCGTATTGATGGGGTGCGCCTCGATAGTGTCAATAATGTCGGCAATTATGACTTTTTGCGGGAGTTGCGGGATTGTGCGCGGGGCGATTGGGGCGATCGCGGCGGCGCAGATGACCGTTTCCTCGTCGTCGGGGAAGAACTCAGCGTCCCCATTGCCCTGATCCATCAAAATCGCCTCGATGGTTTGTGGAATGAGACGTTTAAACAGATGGTGCGCCAGGTGATTTTAGGGAAACCGGGGGGAGGCGATCGCAGCTTTGAATGGACAGTACGCAAATTAATCGACTGTCGCTACCTCGGTTTTAGCGATGGCACTCAGGTGATCAATTACCTCACCTCCCATGATGTGGGGGGCTACGGCAATGAACGGCTCCATGATTACCTGGTGCATCAAGGGATCACGGATCTCGAACGGCGGCTCAAGTTAGCCTTTGTCTGCCTGCTCACCGCTGTCGGGATTCCGATGATCCTCGCTGGCGATGAATTTGGTGATCAACATGATTTTGACCTCTCCGATGAACATAGCCACCATAAACAGGTGGATCCCGTCGCCTTCGATCGCCTCGCCGATCCCTGGCGACAGCGATTATTCCACTATGTCGCCCGGTTGGTGAAGTTCCGCACCCAAGCCCCTGGCCTCGCGGTCAATGACACCCAGTTTTTACAGGTAGACTACAACGAAGGCAAACAGGTGATCGTGTGGCAGCGGGGCCTAGGGGAAAATGCCGTCGTCGTCGTGGCGAATTTTTCCGACTATGGCACACCAGATCCCTTTGGCTTGGTGACAGAATATCAAGTACACAATTGGCCCCCCACCCCTGAGGGGTATCATTGGCACGAAGTCAGCCAAGACCGGGCTATTTTGCCGGAATGGGTGGGCCGCGAGCCGATCTTTCCTTGGGAAGCTAAGGTTTACACCCTGACGCACCCCTAGTCCTCTCATCAAGTTTCTCCCCACCTGTCTGCGGGTGGGGGTTTCCCCTGCTAACCCTGGCCTCTTCTGAGTCCACAGATCACTTCAATCCGTGGGTGCGCCGGGCTAAAAATCCAGATCCCACAGCGCCGCTGATTTTCCTTGTCTGTCTTTAAAGTTCTCCACTACCATGGGCATAGCTTTACTGGATGTTAAGATGGTCAACTGGAGTAAAGCCCGTGATTATTGTTGCTGTACCCATGGTGGTGTATGAGTTCCTCAAAACATCCCGATTCTGATCGCTCAACTGACGCATTTTCCCCCCTTCCTGACCCTTGGGATGGGGAACAGGCCCCCAGCAACCATACACCGGATCAAGCTTTTGCCGCCGATGAACCCTTTGATTTCCCGCCTCCCCCAACACCGGAACCGGAATCTGATCCAGAAACGCAAGATCTCTTTAAAGGGTTATTGATTGATCTCGATGAACTGTTGACCCATCATGATTCGCGATCGCTCGGCCAGGATCCCGATGATCTCGAAACCATTGACGACAATGCTGCCGCGACCCTCACCCAGCGGATCAGCAAGTTTGAACCCATCACCCCCCAAGCCGCCGCCAGTGGGGGATTCGCAGACCAGGGCAACGCCAGCAGCAATAGCAACGCTCACGCCAAAACCAACGGTAAATCCCCAGATCCCACCCCTGCACTAGAGTTAACTCCCCCTGAATTGGAGGAGCAAGGGCAGTCTAATCCACTGGAGGAGCAAGGGCAGTCTGGGGACATTATGGATTTCTTTGTGGATACCCTTGATCAACCCTCAATATCGACTCCAGATGATGTAGAGGGAGATGAACCGGAGTTATTGGCATCGGACAATCATCTTCAGCCCAACGCAGCGGTTCCCCCCCCTGCCCCAACGCCGTCCCTGGTATCGGAATTATCCATCGATTTGCGAGCTATGTTGGGTTTGGATGATTTTGATACCCCACTTCAGTTAGATCCGACCCCGGCTGCCCCCTCTGAATCGCTGCCCGAGGTGGAGGATGTTGATGTTGATTTAGAAGCCCTCGAACTGCCGGAGGGCCACAGGATGACATCGCAACCCATGGGTGAGCCGGTGGGTGAGTTAGCCCCTGTAACAGCTATGCCCCCCTCAGAACTAGAGCCGGAAATGGTGACTCTCCCAGGGTCAGAGGTGACGGATGTTCTCCCACAGATCGCTTCTCTGCTAGATCTCAATGCTCAGGATCTCGATGCTGAGGATCTCCCGGCTCAGGATTTCAATGCTCAGGATCTCGATGCTCGGCATCTCTCGGCTCAGGATTTCGGTTCTGAGGATCTCGATGCTCCGGATCTCCCGGCTCAGAATTTTACTGTTGAGGATCTCAATACCTCGGATCTCCCGGCTCAAGATTTCGCTGACTCAGAGCTTAGTCATGGGGATTTTACGGCGATCGATTTCTCCGATCTGCCCCCCGTGGAGGCCCCAGAAGCGACGATCGCCCTTGATGACTTAGAACCCGCAGCACCGGAACCCATCGCAACCCCAGAGCCAGCCGAGATCAACCCCAATCCCAATCCCAATCAATTTGAATCTGAGGTGGAAGCGGCCCTCAATGAGTTTGCGGCCATGATTCAGCCGGAAATTACCCCGCCGCCCCCCGCCCGGAAACGGGCTGTGATCCGTAAAACACCACCCCCCCCGCCGCCTCGTCGCCCCAAAGTAGTGGATTCTGGGGAGGCCAAGGTGGCAACGTTGAAGAATGATCCGGCTTTGGCGGATCTCTTCCGTCGCCCTGTTTTGGAGCGGGATGACCCCCTGCGGGAGTTGCGTGATTTTCTCTTAGATCGACCGAAACCTTCCCCGACGAAGGCGGCAGCCAATTCCGCGCCATCGCCAGGGGCTGATGTGGATGCCTTTGGGACTGAGGATTTATTGCAGTCCTTGGGTCTGAGGCCAGACCCAGATCCGGAACCCACCCCACCATCCACAGCAGAGGCCGCAACGTTGACTGATTCCCTCACCATGTCATCCCCTGAATTGCCCCCCGTTGAACAGCTAGAGCCGGTCACGGTTGCAGAATCGCCAACCCCGGCTACACCGGAGCCAGAAGCGGCTGCGCCGGAACTGTTGCCACTGGCGGATGTTGGGGCCACCGAAACAGAGGCGGCGATCCTCGCCCAATTGATTTCTCCGCCACAGCCTCCCCCAAGGCCATCGGTTCCGCTGGATCTCAACGGCTCTGAGCCAGAGATGCTCCAACAATTAATGACGAAGGTAGAGAGCTTAGAGCAACAGGTGTATGAGCCGACGGAGGTGATTAATCCGTTAGTGCCGTTGATGGTGCAGTTGCTGAAGATGAAGGTGGGTACATCTCAGGAGATGGTGCGGGCGATGGCGACGCCGATTTTAGAGGAGATGATTACGGATCGGGCGAGGGATAATCGGGCGGGGATGGCGATGGCGATCGCCGATCTGGTTCCCCTTGCCATTGAGCAGGAAATTCAAAAGCATCCCCAAAGGATTGCCAAGGCTATCGGCCCAGAGGTGGCGGCGGCAATGCAGGAACAGATGTTAGTGGAGCGGGATGCGATCGCCAAATCCCTCGGCCCCACCATTGGCCGGGCGATTAAAAACCAAATTGAACTGGAACGAGATTCAATGATCGATGCCCTTTATCCGGTGATTGGCGGCACGGTCAACCGCTACATTGGGGAGGCGATTAATACGATTAACACCAAGGTGGAAACTGCCTTTAGTGTCGATGGTTTAACCCGGAAAGTCCGGGCGCGGATGCAGGGGGTGACAGAAGCAGAACTCATTTTGCAAGAGTCGATCCCCGTAACGGTGCAGGCGATTTTCCTGATTCAAAAAACCTCTGGTTTGGTGATTGCCGAAATTCAGCCCAACCGGGAGCAAAACCCGCTGGAGTCGAATATGGTAGCGGGGATGCTCACCGCGATCCGCAGTTTTGTCAATGACTGCATTGCCCAAAGTGGGACGATTTCAGAGTTGAGTGAAATTGAATACGGCGATGCGCGGATTATTCTCGAAGTGGCGGGCTATTGCTATTTGGCGGTGGTGGTGAAGGGCAGTGCTAACGCGGGTTTGCTGAAAAATATCCGCCGCACCCTCAGCCAGATCATTCAAAACTATGGTGCGTTAATTGAAGGCTTCGAGGGGGATTCCGAGACGGTTCCGACGGCGCTCACAGTGTTACTGGAGCGTTTGGGAGAATCCGCCGTCACCACCAGACCCCGAAAGTCTCCCAAAACCCTACTGTTTTTATTGGGGGTTGTGGCTCTGTTGATCTTCATGCCTTGGCTCTATTTCCAGGTGCGGGGCTTTTTTGATCAGCGGCTCTCCACCCGCATTGCAGCGGCGTTAACCACAGAGTTGGATGATATCGCCTATAGTCCCCTCACTTCAGAAGTGGAGGGGAGGCGCGTGCATTTGGCGGGCCGGGTTCCCGCTGAACGGTTTAAAGAAGAGGCCAGCACCATTGCCCAGGGGTTAGCACCGGGCAAAACCCTGGATAATCAAATTCAAGTGGTGACGGCTCCCCCGGATCCGGCGGCGGTGGCGAGTATGATCCAACTGGTGACGGGGTTGCTCAACCGTAATCCGGGGGTGGATATTCGCGCCTCCTACAGTCCCGAACGGGTGATCTTAACGGGGAGCTATCGCACGACGGAGGATTATGCGGACATTCTTGAAGCCTTTCAAACCCTACCGGGGATTGAAAATCTGATCGAGCAGGATTTGCTGCCCCAAGCTTTGGCGCGACGGATCTACTTTGAGCGCGATTCCGCTGAACTGAATGGAACGGAACAAATGGATAAAATTATTCCCATTAGTCAGTTTTTACGGGATAATCCCGATATTGAGATTCGGATTACCGGCTATGTCGATGCCAGTGGCCCGATGGAGCAGAATCAGGAGCTATCGTTTAAGCGGGCTAATATGGTGAAAGAGGCGATCGCCGCTCAAGGCATTGATGTCAATCGGATGGAAGTTGTTGGCACAGTGGAGCGTCCCCCCGGTGTTACGGATAATGAGGCGGCTTGGTTAAGCCGTTGTGTACGGTTTGAATTGCTCTCACCACAAGAATTGTAAAAAAAATGGCGATCGCGAAAAAAATTTGTCTTGTCGGTGATTTTAGTGTTGGCAAAACCAGCTTAATTCGTCGTTTTGTGGATGATCAATTTAGTGATGAATACCTCTCCACTGTGGGGGTTAAGCTGTCGCGCAAACGGGTGATGACCTTAGCCACCGATGCCCAAAGCAGCAAAGAAGTTGAATTGCTGATCTGGGATATTGAAGGGCAAACCCAATTCAAGGCGATCGCCCCTAGCTATCTTCAGGGAGCCAAGGGTGCAATTATTGTCGCCGATGTCAAGCGCAAAGAAACTATCGTCCATATTCAGGATCATCTCGATTTGTTTTTTAAGATTAACGCCAAGGGTTGGGTGATTGTTGCCCTCAATAAAATTGATCTACTGCCCCCTGAGCAACAGGCCGCCTTAATTGCCCGTTGCACCTTTGAGCAGCAACACCGCCAAGTGATTGCCACCTACAGCACCTCGGCCAAAACCGGCGAGGCGGTGCAGACCATCTTCCAATCCTTAGCGACGATCATGCTCACAGACCCCTAAATTATTACGGTCTTTTTTTGCCATGAATGCCTTTGCCCAAACCCTAATTGTGCCACCACATATTTGTTATGTGGTGCTCGATGGTGAATGGCAAATTCTTGACCATTCTCCCCCCGTTGCCTTTGGGCATTGGCTGGACTCCGATATTCCCTTGCAGGCTAGCGATATTCGCGATCATTTTCCAGAATTATTCGGTTGTGAAGAAATTTTTAGTGATATTTTAGCGGGAAATTTGCCCCTCTTTACCCTCAATGGCATGACCCGCACGACGGCAAGCGGTGAGAATTTCTATTTAGATCTTCACCTCCAAGCGGCTCCTGATTCCCTAGGGAAAGAGCAATCAACCCTGTTAATTTTGTTTATTGAAGATGTTACGGAAAAAATGCGCCTTGAACAGGTATTGGTGCAGAGTACCAATGAAGCAAACCTGTTGCTCAATGCCCTCACTGCCTCGAAACAATACATTGATCGCATTGTTACTGCCATTGCTGATGCTTTAATTGTCACCACCCCTCACCAAATTATTAAAACCGTCAATGAAGCCACGGAAAAGCTATTTGGCTATCGTCAAGAGGAGTTAATTGGCCAATCTTTATCGCTGTTAATTCTCGATGCTGAACCGCTGTTTCAAGAGTTATTTGACAGTATTCAAAACCATGGGGAATTATCGCGAAATTTAGAGGTGGTTTGTCAACATCAAAGCGGCGTAAAGTTAACGGTGGCTTTTTCCTGTTCCCTGATTCACACTGAAGCCCAAGGGGAAAATGATCATCATTTGATTCCCGATATTGTTTACATTGGCCGGGATGTGACGGAACGACAGCGCACACAACAACGGTTAGCGGCCCAATATGCGATCGCCCGCATCCTCTCGGAAGCCAACACCCTCGAAGCCGCCACCCACCAAATCCTCCAAGCCATTGGCGAAAACCTCGATTGGGATGTGGGGGAACTGTGGCTACCTTCCACCGCCGCCGAGCGCAAATCCGCCATCCCCCTAGGGGATGACATGATTTGGCAAAAATCAGGGGAACCTTGCCCCATGCCCATTCCTAAACTACAACGGGTAGATTTCTGGGTAGAATCCAGCCCAACCGCCGCCTTTTATGATTTTTTACAAGCCACAGAGCAGATCGCTTTTCCTGAAGGGGTGGGGTTTGCGGGGCGAGTGTGGGGGGCAGGGCTGCCGGAATGGATCACAACGATTCACCATGATCCGGATTTTGGCCCCCATTGTTTTGCTCGTCAGGCTAACCTCTGCACAGCTTTGGGTTTTCCCCTCCAAAGTGGTCGGGAAATGTTGGGGGTGATGACGTTCTTTCGTCGGGAACAATTACCGCCGGATCAAAATTTATTGCAAATGTTGGCGGCGACGGGAAACCAGTTGGGGCAGTTTATGAAGCGTAAGGAGGCGGAGGTGGCGCTTCAGGAGCAACAGGTGAAAACGGAGGAGTTATTGCTCAACATTTTGCCCCAACCCATAGCAGAACGCCTCAAGGTAGATACGACAACCATCGCTGATAGTTTTGAAGAAGTGACGGTCTTGTTTGCGGATTTAGTGGGATTTACCCAATTGGCGGCGACGCTTCCCCCCATTGCGATTGTTGAGCAGTTGAATGTGATTTTTTCTCGGTTTGATGCACTGACCGCCCAGTATGGTTTGGAAAAAATCAAAACCATTGGTGATGCCTATATGGTGGTGGGGGGGTTGCCTACGCCACGGGAGGATCATGCGGAGGCGATCGCCAACCTAGCCCTCGAAATGCAGGAGGTGATCCAGCAACTCAACGGCGATCGCCGCGAACCCTTTGCCCTGCGCATTGGCATCAATACCGGCTCGGTGGTGGCGGGGGTAATTGGCACGAGTAAATTTAGTTATGATCTCTGGGGAGATACGGTGAACATGGCTAGCCGCATGGAATCCCAAGGGCTACCGGGCCGCATACAAGTCACCCCCAACACCTACGACCGCCTGAAGGCGGCCTACTACCTCACACCGAGGGGTGTCATTCCCATTAAAGGCAAGGGAGAAATGACGACCTATTGGCTCGATGGCTATTGTTAGGATCGCTTTGATCATCCCACTATACCCACCATCAAACCCCCTATGGCCTCCACTCCCTTGCTCAAAACTCAGCAAATCCAGGTCGGCGGCATGGATTGTGCAAGTTGCGCCGCCAAGATTGAGACCGCGTTAGCCGGTCTAACGGGTGTTGCGGCGGTGTCTGTCAGTGCAGCAACGGAACGGTTGACCATCTCCTATGATCCCGCATCTCTCACCGAGGCAGAGATTAACCAGCGGTTAGTTAGTTTGGGCTATCGGGCGATCGCCCCTACCCCCCAAGGGGATGGTGAACCCCAAGACCTGAAGCCAGGCTCAGGGGAGTTTGATCTCCCAGCAGAAATCATCCCTGTGCTTTTTGTGGTGGCGCTGTTAGCGGGCGGCATGATTTTTGGGGAATCTTTGCAAAATACGCCCTATGGCTGGGGGGAGTACGCCGTTTTGCTCCCCGCTTACCTGGTGAGCGGCTCGACTGTCTTGAAGGCGGCAGGCCGCAATATTTTACGGGGGCAATTCTTTGATGAAAACTTTTTGATGGCGATCGCCACCCTAGGGGCGATCGCCATTCACGAACTCCCCGAAGCGGTGGCGGTGATGCTGTTTTATCGGATTGGCGAACTGTTTCAGGAATCTGCGGTGGGGCGATCGCGCCGCTCCATCAAGGCATTATTAGGCGTGCGCCCGGACATCGCCCATCGCCAAGTCGAAGGTTCTATCCAGGCGGTTGCCCCGGAAACCGTTGCCGTAGGCGAGATTATTGTCGTCAAACCTGGGGAAAAAATTCCCCTCGATGGAGAGGTATTAGCCGGGACTTCTCAAGTGGACACCTCCGCTTTAACCGGAGAATCAATACCACGCCGGGTTAACGTCGGCAGCACAGTTTTAGCCGGGATGATCAACCAAACCGGCATACTCACGCTGCGCGTGACCAAACTGTTTGGGGAATCCTCCATTGCCAAAATTCTCGATTTGGTGGAAAACGCCACCCATAAAAAAGCGGCCACGGAAAAGTTGATTACCCGCTTTGCCCGCTATTACACACCAATTGTAGTGATTCTCTCCTTGCTCATTGCCCTCCTCCCACCCCTCCTGATTCCCGGTGCTACCCATCAAGCCTGGGTTTATCGAGCCTTAATCTTGCTTGTGATTTCCTGTCCCTGTGGGTTAGTGATTAGCATTCCTTTGGGTTACTTTGGCGGTGTGGGCGGAGCAGCTAAACGGGGCATTCTCATCAAAGGCTCAACATTTTTAGATGCCCTAACGACTGTAAAAACCGTTGTTTTTGATAAAACCGGAACCCTCACCCAAGGGGTTTTCAAGGTTACGGCCATTGTCCCTAAAAAGGGTTTTTCTGAATCAGAACTGATCACCCTAGCAGCACAAGCTGAATCCCATTCAAACCATCCCATTGCCCAATCCATTCGCGAGGCCTACGGTCAGAGCATTAATGATCCAGAGGTAACAGATTATGCAGAAATTGCCGGCCATGGAATTCGGGCCAAGGTCAATGGGCAAATCCTACTGGTAGGGAGCGATCGCCTCCTACAACGCGAAAAGATTAACCCTGATCCTTGCGCTGCCTCAGGAACCATTGTGCATCTTGCTGTTAATCAATCCTATGCTGGCTACATCCTCATTGCCGATGAAATCAAACCCGATGCTGCCCAAGCCATTGGGGATCTGAAACACCTGGGGATTGCACAAACCGTGATGCTCACTGGGGATAACGAGCGGGTTGCCCAAGAGGTCGCCCAACAATTAGGTTTAGATGCCTATATTGCTGAACTGTTACCGGAGGGGAAAGTCGAGGCCATTGAGCGGATATTGCACCGTTCCGGTCAGGGTAAAGTGGTGTTTGTGGGGGATGGGATTAATGATGCGCCAGTAATTGCCAGAGCCGATATTGGCATGGCCATGGGTGGATTGGGTTCCGATGCGGCCATTGAAACCGCTGATGTGGTGATTATGACTGATGCCCCCTCAAAAGTTGCTGAAGCGATTCAAATTGCCCAAAAAACTCGCAAAATTGTCCTCCAAAATATTGCCTTAGCCATGGGCGTGAAAGCAATCTTTATTCTCCTGGGGATTATGGGAGTTGCCACGCTTTGGGAAGCGGTATTTGCCGATGTGGGCGTGGCATTATTAGCCATTCTCAATGCCACAAGGGCGATCAAATGAGCGTTTCCCTACCATACTCATGGGCGGTGTTTAGGAGCCATGGCCGATGGGAGGGGAAGGGGGAGCCGCCGGAGGGGCGGGGGGGGGTTCTGGGGTCGGGGGCAGATCTGGCCCTAAGCGATGGTAACGATTGCTCATTAAGCCCTGCATTGCCTCATTGAGGGCATTAGGATCCATAAATAACACTTTAGAATTGGGGCTATTGCCCAGCTTTTCATTGGCTTCTACATAGCGTTGGGCGACGAGAAATTCTAAAACTTGCTTGGCATCGGGTTTTTGATCCAAGACATCGGAGAGCATTTGAATCGATTGAACAATCCCTTCCGTTTCGGCAATTTCCGCCCGTTTTTTACTTTCTGCGGCCCGCTCCAGTTCGAGGGATTCCATCACCGTCGCAGCGGGGGAAATTTCCCGCACCTCAATCCGCGTCACCTTCACCCCCCAATCTCCAGTTGCTTCATCTAATTGTTCTAAAAGAGATTGGTTGATGCGACCGCGTGAAGAATAGGTTTCCTCCAACTTGAGGCGACCCATGGCAGACCGGATATTGGTTAACACCAAATTTTTAATTGCCTTCTTAATATCCTCCACCACATAAAACGTCCGCTCTAGTTCCAAAATGCGCCAATAGACTACCGCATCTACCTTGAGGGATACATTATCCTTCGTAATCGCATATTGTGGCTCAATATCTAGCACCTTCTCCCGGGTCGTCTCTTCCACCACAATGGATTCAAGCAACGGTAAAACAATATTTGGCCCTGCCGTCAGCTTACGGCTATATTGCCCAAACCGCTCTACTAAAGCCTCATTCCCTTCATTAATAATCTTGATCGAATTCATCAGGGTAAACACTCCCCCTAAAATCGCTGGCACGAGTAAGTAAAGTAAAGAATTCATGGGCGTGGAGTCTCCAGAAGGGAATGGGGAATGGGGAATGGGGGGTTAAGAATTTGAATGTAGGGGCGAAAAATTTTTCGCCCTCAATTTTTCGCCCCTACATTTTTGCCCTAGACAGGAATGGGATCAGCACTGAAAAATGTTGCCGCAATTTCATTGCTGACTTGGTTGATTGACCCTTGCATTTGGTCTAAAAATTCATGCATACCATTCTCAATCACATCTTCAATGACCAAATAGCCCAACTGCGCACAGAGGCGGCCGATCGCCCGCTCCGGTGGGTTGCTCCAGGTTCCGATGGGGGTTTGGGTGACATCGTAGAGGGATTTTTCCGCTTGGGAGAGGGAAAAATAGATGGAGCGGGGAAAATGGCGGTTGAGGATTAAAAAGGCCGCCACCGCTGCGGGGTGAATGCGGTGCTCCTGTTTGCGATACATTTCATAGGCACTGGCGGATTTTAACAGGGCCATCCATTGTAGTTGATCGAGGGGAGTCCCCACCCATTGGGCGGAAGGGAGGAGGATGAAGTATTTTACATCGAGAATCCGGGCTGTTTTATCGGCCCGTTCTAGGAGTCGGCCGATTTGGCCAAAATGCCAGCCTTCATTATGGGTCATGGTTGCATCCATCACCCCGGCAAAACGATGACTGGCCAGCTTCACCTGGGCGAAAAAGTCCGGTAACATATCTAGATGTTTCACGGAATCGGCATCTTTGACCATCAGGTAAAAATTATTCACCTCTTCCCACATTTCCGAGGAAATAATTTCCCGAATCGAGCGGGCATTTTCCCGCGCCACCCGTAACACCGAAAGGATTGAGTTGGGATAATGGGGATCGAAAGTGAGAAATTGAATCACGTTCTCGGCATTGGCTTCGCCGTAATGCTCCTGAAAAAAGTTGGAATCGCCGGTCGTCGTTACCAGGGGTTGCCATTGTTGCGCCAAGTTGATCGGCAGATCGAGCATCAGGTTAAGGTTGACATCGACAAACCGGGCGAGGTTTTCGGCCCGCTCAATATAGCGATTGAGCCAATAGATCGAATCTGCAACACGACTCAACATAGGTTTAAGCTGAAATAACAGGGTAAAGGATAACGACTGGAGTCGTTACTCCGAACAGGGTTTATGAGGACTTCAATCCTCATCCCATCTGCTTGCATTTTAAGGCGCAGCGATGAATTTGCGATAACTCTCGCTTAAATCCTGTACTGCTGCGTTGTAAAACTTTGCACCATGTTCGGGGGTGGCAAGGGCGGGGTTAGAACCCATGCGGCCATCGGGGTAGTGGGCGCGGAAGTCGGCGGCGCTGTAGATCGTATGGCCGGAGGCGACGGTGGGATTGAGGGGGGCGGTTTTGATCGCCTCGGGGTAGAGGTATTGGGTGAGGGCCACTTCACTGGGGGTGGCGTGGGAGCCTTCTTGGAGGCCGTAGAGTTCGCGGGCCAGTTGGTAGACCTGATGGCTCATAAACCAGTTAGCAATGGTACAACGCACCGTTTCCCCCCCTTCAATGCTGCTCTGGCTGAGGTGGTCGTAGGTTTCAGCAAAGGCGGCTTTGAGGGTGGCGATGTTGCCGCCGTGGCCGTTGAGGAAGAAGAAGCGGCGGAATCCTGCTTGGGCGAGGGGGGTGATCAGGTCGCGGATCACTAAAATTAAGGTGCTGGGGCGTAAACTCATGGAGCCAGGAAAGGCGGTGTGGTGTAGGGCCATGCCCACATTGATCGTCGGGGCAATGAGGCTTTGGGTGGCTTCTCCCACTCCTTTAGCGATCGCCTCGGCACAGATAGCATCGGTTCCGATCAAGCCTGTGGGGCCATGTTGTTCGGTGGAGCCAATGGGGATAATGATCCCCTGGGAAGTGGTGAGATACTGCTCAACCTCAGGCCAGGTGCTTAACTGTAATAACATTGGGGGCAGGGCATAGGATTCTAATCCTAAGATAGCTTAGGTCTAGAAATAGCTCCCCACTTCCCACTTCCCACTTCCCACTTGATACCTATGGGCGATCGCCGTCATCATCCCCTTGCGCTTCTGTTCTGTACCCTTTTGATTGCGGGGAGTCTGACTGCCTGCGGTGAAAGTAAGGCTGTGCAATGCGATCGCCTCATGGGGGCGGTGCGTAATTTGCAGGCAACTCAGAATCGCCTCGATCAGGAAATGCAAACCGCTGAAGCTTTTGAGGAAGCGGCCACGTTTGATGATTTTAAATTGGTGGCGGCGCAAATGTCCGAGGCCTTTGCGGCGATCGCCACTAGCCTTGCTACAGATCTTGAAGTGATTGCCGAACTCAAGCTCCGAGATTCTGAGTTAAGAACGCTGCAAACGGAAGTGGTCAATCAAGGCAGCCGCCATCGGGATCTGCCGCAATGGGCCAGTGGGGTGTTAGCAGAAGTGAGTGAATTAGAACTCAATGCTGAAGGCCGGATCAAGTTGGATCAACTGGCCACAGAAATTGATCAATTTTCCGTGGATTTGGAAAAAGCCGAGTTAGCTTTCAATGAAACAGTGGGGAATGTCCAAGTGTATTGTGGCGGCCCGGTTCCGACTCCGGCTCCTGAACCGCCCAGGGGGTAATCGCCACAAGCACAGAAAAAAGCAAGTTGAATTGCCCCGCTCGAATGCCCAATGGGTCTGGGGGCGAAAAATTTGGGGCGAAAAATTTTTCGCCCCTACATCATCCCCCTTAATCCGTCATTAAAAATTCCCACTCTTCCCCCTGAGTGCTGCCAAACTTGAGCCGCATCCCCGATGCAAGGCGGATTTCTTCGTGGTGAATCAATTGCCAATTGTTGCGGCGGTTCATCACATAGGTGCCAAAGCGAGAGGCATCCCGGAGAAAATAATGGCTGTCGTGGGTTGCTGTGGCGGTATCTCGGTAGAAAATTTCGCCGTGTTGTTGGCTCACCCATTGCTCTTGAATCACCAGATCATTTTCTGGATGGCGGCCTACCCGCATTGAGCCGCCGCGCATTGACCAAGTTTGATCGCGGGCTTTCACCATCCGCATCACCCCCAAGGGCATCGCTGGCCGGCCGCCCCCCTCTGGTAAAACCGTCGGTAATTCGGTGATTTCCCGCTGGAGTCGCAGCAGTTGCCCGTTGAAATCTGGGTGCATATACAAAATGGGCAGCGTCCAAGCGGGTTGGTTGAATTTATAGAGGGTGAGGAGTTGTTGACGGGCGATCGCCATCGCCTGATCCAATGTGCAATGTTGGGTTAATGCCGTGGTGAAATGCTGAATAAAGGTGAGGGCCTCTTGATCGGCGATCGCATCCCGCATCCCCACCACCGCCGGCACGCCATGATGAATCAGCACCTCCGCCAAGCTGCTCCGGGGTACAGCGGTTTGGCCCTGCTGTTCTGGATAAGCCCCCCAACAGGCATTAAACAACGCCAAGGTGACACGGGTGCGCACCAACACCTGGGCCAATTCCGTCCCATTCAAACTGGCCTGGGGATGGAGAAACAGCGAACCGCCATCGGGGGCCGGCATCCCATGGCCGGCATAGAAAAAGATGTTATAGCGGCCCGTTTCCAAGCTGCGGATTAACTGTACTGGCGTGGGTTGCACCAACACCTCAATTTTTACGGGCGCACAATCCTCTGAGCTTGGCTCCTTCAAGGTGGGGTTAATCACCTGCTGCAACAGTTCCGCCTCCTGCTGGAGTTGTAACTCATCCCCCTGGCCCGTGGGGTGACTGGGTTGCCCCAAGACCAATAAAATCCGCAGTTCTTCCTCTGTTTGCACCGGGCTGAGGGGATCGACATCGTTGGTGGTGCGGCTGAACAGGATTTCTTGATTGAGGGCGATCGCCGGTTTGCCCGGAGCCGGTTGCATCACCTCCCAAGGCAGGGGAATTAAATTCGGATCACGAACATCGAGGCGCAACCGCAGCAGCGTTTTTTGCCCCTGAGCCATGCCACAACTTTGAGCGAACGTACTCCGCACCGGCCCCTGTAATAACCAGCGCCACAACTGCACCCCCAACTCCTGCATCAACCGCCCCCCATAGCTTTGGGTTACGCCGCCACTATCAACAGTGGGTTTAAAAGGTTCCTTAATATTAAACCGAGCATGGAGCACGGGCAGATGGGGCGTTGGGCGAAGCCCGGTCGGAGACCATCGCCCCAACGTAAACATTTCCTGCCAAGCCACCCAACATTGGGTCAACTCCACCGACCATTTATCATCATGGTGAACATATCCCCCCGGGAAAGGCGCTTTAATCACCCAAATCGCAAAATGTTCAGGGCCCGCAGAATCAAGACGAACAAGAGCCAAGCTTAAGTCTAAGGAATCACTGTGCCGCATAGTTCGTTGGGGATTCACTCTAACAGGGTTGGGGAAGGGCAATGGGGGGAGGTCTCCAGGGGCAAAACCTCAAGGGTAGGGGCGAGATGCTCTTTGACCCAAACAATGGCGGGTTGATTCACCGTCGGGCTACAGAGTTGCAATTGCCACCAGACTTCATCATTGGCTAACGTGTGTTTCTTCGTCAGGACAAAGGGGGTTTGGGGGGAGAGGTCAACGGTTTCAGCAGCGGCGGCGGGTTCGAGGGGCAGGGACGTGATCCGGACGGTTTGGGCAACATTCCCCAAGGCTAATCGGCTTAAGGGGATGGGATCGCCTACAGCGGTGACAGGGGTATTGCCGGTGAGGCGATCGACCCATTGTTTCCATTCGGGAAAGAGGGAATAGGACAGTACTCCAAGGGAAATGAGGAGGAGGGCGACGATGGCGGTGGTGAGGGAGAGGAGTGAGAAGGGAGAAGAGAGGAGTGAGGGGGGAGAGGCCTCGTTCCTCTTTCCTCGTTCCTCTCTCCTTCCCACTGGTAAGGGCGGTAACGTCGGGCTAGGATGGGGTTGCACTTGGCAATGGAGCAGGCCGACGGTGACGTTATCATGGCCGTTTTTTTGGTTGGCGATCGCCACTAACCGCTCCACCGCAGTAGGGAGATCCTGCTGTCCTTGTAATACGGTTAACAGTTCGGTTTGCCAATATTGCTCGATGCGATCGTAGTCGCTCAAGCCATCGGAGCAGAGCAGAATCAGGCTTTCTTCATCGAGGATCAGCCGATCTAAGTTGGGATAGAGGCGATGGGCGGGCCCCATCCCCAGGGCCTGAATCAACGCCCCGCCGCCGGGAAAAGACACCGCATCGCGATAAAAAGCATAGCCTAAACGCACCTCCCGCGCCGCCACATCATCATCAAGGCTGAGTTGATAGCAACCGCTGCGGGTAATCCAGTAAATCCGGGAATCCCCCACATAGCCGAGGTCAAGGGAGGCCCGTTGAGCAACAGCGGTAACGACCGTTGTCCCCATCCGTTCCCGCTCTTGGCGGTTTTCGGCATCATTGCGTTGGGAGATTTTGTCATTGGCTTCAGCAATCGCCTGAACCAAGGCCGTTTGAATCGGGCTTTCTGTGGGGTTGGAGGGGGGAACTGTGACCACTTCCTTGAGGCGCTGCTCAATCGTTTCAATGGCAATCTGGGAAGCAATTTCCCCCCCCGCATGGCCACCAATCCCATCACAAACAATCACCGCCGCCGGTTCCGGCTCATCCCCGGTGAAGACTTTCAGGTGATCGGGGTGACAAGCATCCTCGTTATGATCACGGGTCGGGCCGGCATCAGTGCGGGCGATCGCCCCATAGGAATATTGGTAAGAACTGGCGAGGGTGGCGATCGCCCCATCTAAACAGGCAATCAACGCCGCTCCATCCCTCATTTCCCCCCCCTGAAGTTGCTGACAGAGGCTTGTGAAAAACTCCCGCCAGGGAGCCGCCGCCTCCAGCCCCGCCCAAACTTGGCCCAACTGGGCTAACGTGGGGGGCTGCTGATCCGGGTGCAATTCCCGCAACCGCACCACCGGGCCATTCACCAGCACCAGATCCCCCTGCAACAAACTACTGGCTACCCCTTGGGCCAGCAAGGGTTCCCAGAGGCGGGCCATCTGCCATAGCCAATTGGCTTGGCGGAGGGCATTGGCTTGACTCCACCCCTGGTTGAGGGTTGGCAACAAATGATCACCCACAGGCACAACGGGATCCGGCAAACTCCCCAGTTCCAGCAGCCAAAGATCCGAGGAAAGTTGGCCGTAAAGTTGGGGGATATGGAGTTGTTGCGGGATCAGTTTTAAATAGGGCAGGAGGCGATCGGGAATTTTATCCCCATCCCCATAGCCATCATCCCCCGGCATTTTTGGCGGAAAATAGGGATGGAGATCCAAGAGCAATCGGGGCGTAATCACTGCATAGCGTTCACCCTGGGGCAGATCCCCCACCTTTGTTCCTACGGTTAAGGGGGTGAGGCGATCGCCAATCACCCACAGATACCGCCGCACCAATGGGGTATTACAGGCCTGACAAAAGCGATGATGACCGGGATTCCGCTGTTGACAGTCCCCATTCGCGCAGTACAGATAATCAGTGGCGGCTTCCATGATGTTTCACAAGCTAGCAACGGGGAGTGGGGAGTGGGGAGTGGGAAGTGGGAAGTGGGAAGGGGGAATTTCTCCCTTGACCTCACCTTTTAAAGCCCTTAGTGGTACTGGCCTCTGCCCGCTTCGGTATCGATGCGAGGCAGGCCCATGCTGTAGTTCAGCACCCGCCCTTGGAGGTTGTAGCTGATTTGCCCCTGTTGCAGCAGGTCACGGATGAAATGCTCTAGATCGGAGCCGATGCGCCGTAGGTTGTATTCCGTGAGGTCTTCGCCATTGTAGGCTTCCACAAGGGCATCAAATTGACGCTGTACCTTTTGGCGAGCTTCTTCTGTCCAGTTAAATTCCTTATCGGGATCAATATCTAGGGCTAAAACAGTCTCACTGGGGATCAGTTCGTTATTTTTAACCTCAGCGGTAAAGATGCGAATATGGCGGGTTGTGGATTTTAACAGCATAGTTTGATGGATTCAGGTGGTGGCAGCCATGGGCCGGCTGGTTTTTTCCATTTTGACACCGTTGCCGGTCAATTTAAACCCATCAGCCTAATAGAGGGCTAACATCAACTCCTGCTGATACTGGCGGGTGAGGGGATGTTGTTGCCCCAAGAGGGCAAAAATACTCACCATGGCTTGGCGAGCCTGGGGGTTTTTCGTCGCTGCCACTAGGGTTAATAATTCCTGGAGGGCAGTCTCCTCTTGCCCTTGGAGTGTGAGGCTGAGGGCTTTGGTTAAGGGGCCATCGGAGGGAGCGGCTTGGCTGATTTCGATCAGGGTTTTATAGCCTTGGGCGCAGTTGAAGGCTTCGGCATTTTTGGGATCGATGGTATCAAGGAGTTGCTGGGCATCCTCAATTTGATCGAGGCAGATCAAGAGGTGAACGGCTTCGAGGGTGACGGCGGGATGGTTGGGGAATTGTTGAAACAGTTGGTCGAAAATTTGCTTGGCGGTGGGGAAGTTACCAGAGGCGATCGCCTCTTGGGCTTTTTCCAGTTGTAATTCCAGGGGCGATTTCAATCCATACTGCCCCAACAGTTCACGAATTTTCACCTCTGGCCAAGCCCCCACAAACCCTGGCTCTAACCGGCCTTCATGGGCAATGCGCACATCGGGAACCCCCTCAATGCCATATTGGGAAGCTAATTGCGGGTTTTGGTCAATATCGACAGTGGCCAGCATCACGCCATATTCCTGAGCCAACCGCTCTAGGATCGGCTTCAACACCTGACAGGGGCCGCACCAAGTGGCAAAAAAATCGACAATCACCGGCATCGCCTCAGAAGCTCCCAAAACTTCCGGCACAAAATTGGCTTCATTAACGGGGAAACTCGCACCCATGGCTTCAATTCTCCTCAATTCGCGGGCAGTAAATTAATTTGCAGGTATGGTCGCAGCGGGCGTGAGGTGGGCCAAATAGTTCAAGGTTTCCTCTGCCTCTGCTTCATCAATAATACTCAAGGCAAACCCCACATGGACAATCACATATTGCCCCACCTCCACCTCTGGCACATAGGCGAGGCTCACTTCTTTAAGGACACCGCCAAAATTAACTTGGCCGCGACGGAGGAGGGGATCCTCATGGGTAATATTCATCAGTTGACCGGGGATGGCGAGGCACATAGGGAGTAGGGAGTAGGGAGTAGGGAGTAGGGAGTAGGGAGTAGGGAGTAGGGAGTAGGGAGTAGTGAGTAGGGAGTAGGGAGTAGGGAGTAGGGAGTAGGGAGTAGGGAGTAGGGAGTAGGGAGTAGGGAGTAGGGAGTAGGGGCGAAAAATCTTTTGCCCTTTGGTGAGGGAAAAATCTTTCGCCCTCTGGTAGGGGCAAAAAATCTTTCTGGTAGGGGCGAAAAATCTTTCGCCCTCTAGGGTTTGCTTGCAAAAGCGGTGGCGATTAGTTGGCCGGCGGCGATGCTGCCGTCGTTGGGGGGGATGTTTTGGGGGAGGTGGACGGAGAAACCGGCGGCGGTGAGATGGGCGATCGCCCCTTCGGTGAGATAACGGTTTTGGAAGCAGCCGCCAGTGAGGATGATGTTACTACATCCTATTGTTTGCGCGATTTGGGTGATGCCGTCAATTAAGCAATTGTGAAATTTTGCCGCCATTTGGGGAATCGGGATCCCCGCTTGGCGATCTTGGCAGAGGGCGATGATCATGGGCCGCCAATCGAAAACTAGCGGGGAACTGGGGATGATGGCATAGGGATAGGCGGCGGCGGTGTGGGTTTGTTCAGCGGCAAATTCTAAAGCCATGGCCGTTTCCCCTTCAAAACTGTTGCGATCGCCCAACCCGATCAGGGCCGCTACGCCATCGAAAAGCCGGCCGATGCTGGTGGTTTGGGGGCAGTTTACCCCTTGGGTGAGCATGGTACGGATGAGGGACTGTTGTTGGCGATCGCGCTTTTCTAAAGGGGGAAAATCGGGGCCGAAGGTTGCCCACAGTAACCCCATGGCACTGCGCCAGGGTTCGCGGGCGGCGCGATCGCCCCCCGGTAAGGGAAACTCCAAACTATGGGCCACCCGCTCCATTTTGCTCTCCATCACCCGGAAAAATTCCCCCCCCCAAATTTCTCCCCCTTCGCCATAGCCTGTGCCATCCCAGACGATGCCGAGGAGGGGGGAGTGAGTAGGAAGTGGGGAGTAGGAAGTGGAAAGTGGGAATTGCTCTCTTTCCTCACTTCTCTCTGCTCTTTCCTCAAAACTCCTCTCTGCTCTTTCCTCGAAAATTGCCGCCCATAGATGTGCTCGATGATGTTGTACCTGTTGGCAGGGTAGCCCTAGGGCTTGGGCGTATTGGCTGGCGATGTAGTCGGGATGGGCATCGCAACAAACCTGTTGCGGTTGGATTTGGTAGAGGGTTTGGAGGGTGGCGATGGTGTTTTCAAAGTGGTCTAGGGCTTGGGGTGTACTGAGATCGCCGATGTGTTGACTGAGGATGATTTGATTGCCGAGGTTGAGGGCGATCGCATTTTTGAGTTGCGCTCCTACGGCCAAGGTGGGGGGCATGGGGGTTGGTAATTGGGCCACGGGTAAGGGGGCATAGCCCCGCGCTCGCCGTAGGATCATCACCTCCCCCGCCATGATTCGCACAATTGAATCATCCACGGGCCGCACTATGGGCCGATTATGGACGAGGAAATAATCGGCAATGCCCCCCAAACGTTGTAGGGCTTCCTGTTCATCGGTACAGATCGGCTCGTTGGCTTGGTTGCCGCTGGTGGCAATGAGGGGGCTATGCATCGCTCTGAGCAGCAGGTGATGGAGGGGAGTGGTGGGAAGCATGGCCCCAATGTAGGGATTACCGGGGGCCACATTGGCGGCAAGGGCGGTATCAGGAAGGCAACGGAGCAGCACAATAGGGGCTTGGGGCGATCGCAACAACGTTGCTTCTTTTGGGGAAACGTCGCAATCTGCTTCTAATTGGGCCAAATCGGCATACATCACCGCGAGGGGTTTGGTGGGGCGATGTTTGCGTTGGCGTAGCGTTGCCACGGTTTCACCATTGCGAGCATCGGCCATGAGGTGAAACCCACCCAAGCCTTTCACCGCAACAATCGCCCCGGCCTGAAGTTGCGCCACGGTTTCCCTTAAAGCCGCCTCCCCTTGAGCTATAACATCTCCTTGAGGCCCCCAAAACACCACCTGCGGGCCACAGATGGGGCAGGCATTGGGCTGGGCATGGAAACGGCGATCGCCCGGATCGCTATATTCCCGCTGACAATCGCCACAAAGGGGAAAGCCGGCCATGGTGGTGTGGGGGCGATCGTAGGGGAGGGCGGTGATGATCGTATAGCGGGGGCCGCAGTGGGTGCAGTTGGTGAAGGGGTAGCGGTAGCGGCGGTTTTGGGGGTCGAAGAGTTCCGCAATACAGGCTGAACAGGTGGCGAGATCGGGGAGAACAAGGGTAGTTTTTGGGCCGGTGCGATCGCTTTCCCGAATCACAAATTCCTGATCCCCTTGGGTTGGGATCGGCGTGATGTTGAGGGTGGCGATGGCTGCATTGGGGGGGAGTTCCCCCTGGAGGAGGGTTTGGAATTGAGCGAGAGAGGGGCGATCGCCTTCAATTTCCACCTGTACGCCTTGGGGGGAATTGCTCACCCAGCCGGTCAGGTTTAGTTTTTGGGCCAATTGATAGACAAAGGGGCGAAACCCCACCCCCTGGACAATGCCAGTAATTTCCAAACGAAGCCGTTCAGCAGGGCCTAATAACTCGCTCATGTTTAGCACCCCGCTGCGATGGCGATTAACTAAAACGGTTATAAATCACGGCTTCGCTTTTCTCAATGGGGCCGCCCCGTTCCCGTGCCGGTTGGGTCGCCTTGCCAATCGTGACAAACATCACAGGCGTATGATCCGCCGGTAAATTAATCAACTTCGCCACCGCATCAAAATCAAAACCATCCATGGGGCAAGAATCATAACCCATGGCCTGAGCCGCCAACATCAAGGTTTGGGCCGCAATCCCACAGGAGCGCATCCCCTCATCCCGCTGTACCTGCTCCTTCCCTTCGTAGTATTGGGCGATCGCCCCCGTCATGAACTCCTGCACCCCTTCGGGGGCATTGCGCCAATAGCGTTGAGGGTTGCGCGTCCAAGCCTTAAGGTCAGCACAGAGGATGATCAGCACTGACGCATCGGTCACTTGAGCTTGATCCCAAGAAACCTGACGAATTTCCTGGCGTAAAGCGGGATCATCGACAACGACAAAACGCCAATGCTGAATGTTGAAGGCGGTGGGGGACAACATTGCCAAGGAAAGGAGTTGATCCAACTCTGCCGGGGTTAAACGATGGTTGGGGTCGAAATTTTTCACGGCCCGGCGGGCTTCAATGGCTGCGAGAGTATCCATAGGGTTTTTCAAAAATGGGTAGACCTTTCAGATTCTAAGCAATGGCCTGGGTGAATAGCACCGCTTGGGTATCCTCAAGCTCAAAATCATCGAGATCCTTGAGGGTTAAACCGGGGGAGGCGATCCGCCCAATCATCGCACTGGCCAATCTTCATGATGGATCTGCTGCTGCCCATAGGCGATCGACGGTGAGGGTCAATTCTGGAAATGTGGGGGAAATGATCAGATCTTGATGACGAAAGGGGGTGATTTGATATTCCCCATCGATGAGTTGATGAACAAAGAGGGTGGGTATTTTGGGATCGCCTAAAAAGGTTCGCCCCCCCAATGCTGCATAATCGACAATCCAATATTCTTGAATGCCTAACTCTTCATAATCCGCCCGTTTTTTAAAATAATCATCCCGCCAATTCTGGCTCACCACTTCCACCACTAACCGCACCGCCGCCGCCCCCTCAATTACTGACTCCCGCGCCCAACGTTCTTCCTGGGCCAATCCCGACCGCTCTAGGACAAGAATATCCGGCTCATAACCGGAGCGACCATTGGCGGCCCGCACAATCGACTCTCTAGGAATCAACCACTGGCCCCGTTTCCCCATCTGGGCGATCGCCCAAATCAATTCCTCAATCAAAAACCCGGTCAGTTGCGAATGGTATCCCGTTGGTTTTGGCATTTCGATGAGCAAACCATCATGGAGTTCGTAGCGTTGCCCCTGCTCTGGATACATCACCACAAACGTATCAAAATCAATTGTCTGTATCTCTGTTTGAACCATGATCAACCCCATGGATTGAATTGGATTTTAGCACGCCTCGATGGGGGCTGGGATGCGCTTCCCCCCTAGGGATGGGGTAAACTGGGGGGAGTCTTGGGTTGAGGGCGATGGTTTGGGAACCGGGTACGCAGATTTTTGGGAATCGTTATGCGATCGTTAAGCCGATCAAGAAGGGGGGTTTTGGCATCACCTACTTGGTCAAAGACCCGAAGGGTCAGCAGTTTGTGCTGAAAACCCTCAAGGATGAGGTGATGACGGAGGCGGAGTATATCCCCTTTCGGGATAAGTTTCTGCGGGATTTTGACCGGGAAACGGCGAAAATCGCCATCTGTCGCCATCGGTATATTGTTGAGGTGGTGAATCATTTCACCCATGAGGGGCTGCCCTGCATGGTGATGGAATATATTCAGGGGCAGGATTTAGGCGATCGCGTGGCCCGTGGGGGGGCGTTGCCGGAGGCAGTGGCGTTGCGCTATATCCGGCAGGTGGGGGCAGCGTTGAATGTGATGCACGAGAAGGGGTTGCTCCATCGGGATATTAAGCCTCAGAATATTATGGTGCGGTTGCCGGCGAATGAGGCGGTGTTGATTGATTTTGGCATTGCGCGGGAGTTTATCCCCAATTTGACCCAAACCCACACCACTTTCTACACACCCTGTTACGCGCCCATTGAGCAGTATGACGAGCAGGAGCATCGGGGGGAATTTACGGACGTTTATGCTTTGGCAGCGACGCTGTACTATTTGCTGACGGGGGTTTTGCCACCGATTGCGACGATGCGGGTGAGAAGGGATCGGCTGGAAATTCCGCAGCATTGGTCGGTAGAACTGCAAAACGCGATTCAGCAGGGGATGGCGGTGGAACCCGATGACCGCCCCCAAACCGTGGCCGCGTGGTTGGCACTGTTGCCCAATAGTGGCGGGGGTTTACCCTCCTTTAGCTTTGAGACGGTACGGGTCAATGATCGGGGGGAAATTATTCAGAAAATCCCCGGTCAGGCGCGGTTTTATCCCCAGGATTTGGGGGACGGGGTGCGGTTGGAGATGGTGGAAATCCCCGGTGGCACGTTTTTGATGGGGACAGAGGAGGCGGAAATTGAGCGGTTGTGTAAAAAGTATGATAAGGGATGGTTTAGGTGGGAAAGTCCGCAGCATTCTGTCCAGGTTTCCCCCTTTTGGATGGGCAAAACCCCCGTCACCCAAGAGCAATGGCGCGTTGTGGTGACGCAGGTGGGCAAAATTGTTCGGGATTTGAACCCTGACCCATCCAATTTTAAGGGGGGCGATCGTCCCGTTGAACAGGTGTCTTGGTATGATGCGGTGGAGTGGTGCGCTCGATTGAGCAAGCTAACGGGCAAGGAGTATCGCCTCCCCAGCGAGGCAGAATGGGAGTATGCTTGTCGTGCTGGAACAAAGACCCCCTTTGCTTTTGGGGAAACGATCACGCCAGAGTTGGTGAACTATGACGGGAACTACACCTTTGGCAACGCACCCAAGGGGCAATATCGAGAAGAAACGACCCCAGTGGCCAGCTTTCCCCCCAATGGCTTTGGGTTGTATGATTGCCATGGCAATGTTTGGGAGTGGTGTTTTGATCCCTTCCATGAAAACTATCAAGGTGCGCCCGGAGATGGTAGAGTATGGGATGAGAACGTGAATGATAATCGTTATCAAAAACCTTCGGCAAATCTTAAGGTTTTGTTGAAAGAAAGTGGTAGTAACTATGTACTGCGTGGCGGTTCTTGGTACGCCAACCCGGTTGGCTGCCGTTCAGCCAACCGCAACCACGGTCTGCGCGGCCTCATCTACGACCTCCTTGGGTTTCGTGTCTGTCTGGTGGGCGCAGGACTCTTCTAGTCCTTTGCCCTTTAGTACTCTTGCACTCTGCTCTTCTTCCCCTTTACCCTTTCCCATGCGACCGAAGGGAGCTTTTCGATTTTTTTATGAAAGAACTACCAATTATTCAGAAAACCTATGATTTGATTCAGTGGTATATTCCGATTGTGAACCGATTACCTAAAAACCATAAATTTGCTTTAGGAGATCGGATCACTTTTCCCTCGTTACTTGGCTCTGCCAAGTAACGCACCCTTGGAGGCTCTGCCTCCACCAGGCGGCAGAGCCGCCCAACACCCATGCCATGGCAGAGCCACGGCACGAGAGCTAATATCAGCAACCCGGTTTCTCCGCTTCAGTGGGGTTCAGAAACCGGGTTGCAGGAAGCGATGGGAGCGCACAGCAACAGGTGCAAAAAACCCGGTTTCTAGAGCTTAGGGTTTCGCCAAAGGCAAATGCCATGGCAGAGCTACGGCACGAGAGCTACAATTCTAAAATCAAGTCGTGAGAGCTAACTATGATTTCCCATCAATTATTAGAGCTTGAACAATCCATTCATCACTTATCACTAGAAGATAAATTATGGTTGCTGGATAAAATCTTGGAGCAAGTACGAGGGACTACAGAACATCAGGAAACAACCAACCCTCCCCAAACCCTCCAGTATGACGAAAGAGATGATTAGTTACCCGTAAATATTGCCTCGGAAGTTAATATCGTAAATTTTGATTGTTTCTAATTCTGCCTGAATCTCAAAGATAATACGAATTTTTCCGACGCGGATTCTAGAAAATTGCTTTAACTCACCTTTGAGCTTTTTGATGTCAAGTTCTTCAGGAGGATAAACCTTCTGGGTTTCCAGACAAGTCTTAAGAATCCCAATCTTAATGAGCACAGCCTGATGGCTTTCAGGATCGAGCTTCTTAAGGAATTTTTGAGCAGACTTACTCAGTTTAACCTTCATGATTTAAACCAGTCTGTAATATCATCAAAGTCCTGATCTAGATAATCGTTGGGCTGAAAAGTAGCTTCAATGTCAGCCTGTTCAACATCATCCACATAAGGCAGCAACATCTCAAAAAACTTGTACCACTCTTCACGCATGACTTCTCGAATCCCTTCCTTAATCAGGGTTTTGAGTATTTCAGGATTTAGGATGTTAGATTGTTCCATAATCTCCTCGGATCACGCTCTACTTCGATTATAACCGTGGAGAGCCTACCCTAGAGGGTTTCTGCCTCCACCAGGCGGCAGAGCCGCCTAACCCATGCCATGGCAGAGCCACGGCACGAGAGCTAATTGATGGTCATGGCTCAGAGTTTTGCTCCACACCAGGGGAAAAGAACCAATTATCAATGGCCCTGCGAATATCTTGGGCAAAAAGTGCCAAAATAACCGTCAGCACAACCCCCACAGCCGTTACATAAAGCGTATCGCGGGCCACCCGAAAATTGGGATCAGGGGGTGGAGGTGGCGGCGGCGGTGGTGGCGGCGGCGGTGGTGGCGGTGGTGGTTGAGGAATCGGCAATAATGCAAAAAACGCCTCAATGGTTGGGGGACGATCTCCATAATCCAACGCCATCCCCTCCCGAATTGCCCGATTCGTTTGATCACTCACCCCAGAAATGGGGGGCAACTTCCGACCCTTGCGCTCCAATCTGACCCGCTCCTCCGCATGGGGAGGCACATCCCCCGATAACAGCGTGTAAAGCGTCGCCGCCAGCGCATAGACATCACAATAGGGCTGCGCCTTCTCGCGGGAATCATAAAGCTCTAGAGGGCTATAGCCATCGGTATTGCTGGAATAAATCGATGTGAGCGTTTCGTTAAACCCCTTCGTCACCCCAAAATCAATCAGCACCGCGTCTGGTTTACCCGCCGCCAACACAATATTGGCCGGCTTCACATCCCGATGCACCAACCCCTCCCGATGCACCACCTTCAACGCCTCCCCCACCTGGTGGATATAAACCAACGCCTCCTCCTCCCCTAGGGTTTTCGTCGGCAAACTCGCCAAATCCTGCCCCGCCACATAGGCCATAACGATAAACGCCCGACCCTGCTCCAGAAACGAACCGAAACAGCGGACAATGTGGGGATGCTGACAACGCATCAACTTCACCGCCTCAGCAATCAGCTTGTTATTAAACTTTTCCCGATCTGGGGGGGTGAGTTGCGCCCAAACTGCATCCCGCACCGTCTTGAGGACTACGCGATCGCCCCCCTTGCGTTCCGCCAGATAGCTAATCCCGACGCGCCCCTCATTGAGCGATCGCACTATCCGATATTCTCCCCCGTGCAACCAATCCCCCGCCTGCCAACCCATAACCATCCCTCAACCGCAACGCCCTTGATTCTAATCGCCACTGGGTTCAAGAACCGTTAGGTTTTCGTTAAAAGCACCGCTTGGGTATCCTGAAGCTCAAAATCATTGAGATCCTTGAGGGTTAAACCGGGGGAGGCGATCGCCACCTGCCAATCTTCCCCCTCTAATTGCAGCAAGTCCGCCAACTGAATGCGGTGAGCTTTGCCCCCCATGTGAGCCACCATCGCCACCGTTTCCTCTGGTCGCTCCGGATTACTGCGCACACCGTAGAAAATTGTTGCCTCTGGTTCGCTGATTTTGTTAAAGCGATCTGTACCCGATAGGTTATGGCGTAACCAGGGGTAGCGGTGGCGGAATTGGCGGATGCTCAAGTTATAGGCGGTTTGGGTGGGGTTGACCTGGGTTGCATAATGGCCCACATTACAAATTTCATAGCAATCCTCCATAAACCAGCGAGCAAACTGTTTGAGGCGATCGAGATCCATCTTGCTGAGAAATCGTAGCATTCCCGGCCGCCGTAAGCTTTTAATATTAGGGATGTTGCAGGCTTCTTCTTTCCCTTCGATACAGTTACGAATGGCCGCCACCACTGCGGAAATATTGTAATCATTTTCTTCCATGATTGCATTCAGCGCTTTGCTAAATTCTCGCAGTTCGCCAATATCTTTAAAGCCTAAGGATTTCAAGCGGGGAAATGCTTTTTTGCGTTTAAATAGTTCCGGTGTAATTTGCCAGTCTAAAAACCCTGCCTCTTCTGAGACGACCTTCACACCATAGCGTTCATCGGTGTTGCGAAAAAACATCCAAGGGGCGTGGAGCGTGGCATTAATAAAATCCATGGGTAGGCCCGGACTAAACCCATAGACCCAGAGGGTAACGGCGGGATTATCGTAGGCATGGCGCAACACCTCCGGCAATGTTTTGCCCAGATTCCAGTTAATATCCGCATCAGTGCTGACTTGGTTGCCCCGGCGCACGGTGTCATGGTTGGCGCAACCGGTGATCCAGCGATCGCCCTCATACATCACCTCACAAACTCGCCGCCATTTCTTTTCCCATACCCCGTTTAACGTAGGGGTATTATGGGCAAAAATTAACGGCCCCCATTGATAGGCATCGGGCTTGAGTTCAATTAATTCGCGATAGGTGGAAATATCCTCCCAACCCTCTTGGGGCCAGGGGCGGCCATCTTCGTAAATCGTAAATAGCAACCGCTGACAGCCTTCAATTTCCTGTACTAAATCACTCATCGCCAACAGGTAGGCATCATCATATTCAACGCGACCGGATAGGGGATTAAAGAAGCGGAAATCTTGGCCCCCATCGACACGAATACCATCGGCCCCCGTATTAATTTTGCGCCGCTGCATTTCCAAGAAAATCGCCCGCACCATCGGCAACTGATGGTTGAGATCTTGGCCATACATATTCGGCCCCTTGAGGAATTGGTGGGGCAATAATAATTCTGATTGATTATCGGCATGGCCATAGACCAGATCATAAATGACCTGAATCGGCCCTGTGAAAAAATTATGCAATGTGCTAATCAGTTCAATCACTTCATCGGGGCGCAAACTGCTCAACAGGGCTGAATTGGTTGTGCTTGATCCCAAAATGGGGACATCATAGCCCCAATCTTGGGTATTGGGTTTGGTGAGTTCAATGCTGATGATATCTCCCGATTCGCCCGCAAAGGAGAAAAACTCACTTTCGGGGCTATATTCATCGCGATATTCAATGGTTGGCTCGGTGGGCAAAAATTGCACTGCATCGTAGCCGATATAGCTTTCCTCAATGGGGGTGAGGGCTTGGCCTTGGGCGAGTTTTTCGGAAATGGTTTGATAGATTTGGGTGAGTCCCTTAAATGTGCCTTCTTTGGAAGCGGTGCCAATGTGCAATTGGAGGATATTGCGGGGGGCGCGGACGCGGGGGATACGGTGGGTATCGGTGGCGAGGCGGGTATCTTGATCCGGCAGGGCGGAGGCGCTGGTGCGGCGGATGTAGTCGAGATCGGTGCGATTTTTTTGGAGGGTGTCCAGATCGTAGAGTTCCGCTGGGGCGAATACGCCGTAGGGGAGGGAGTGGGCGAGGGGATCACGGATGGCTTGGAGTTGTTCGTTTTGGTCGATGTAGCGGAGCCAGTAGAAGGAGCCGAGTTGTTCAGCGGTGCCGGGGGTCATGCCCTCGATGACACCCCAATGAAATTCCCCCTGTTGGATGAGATTGAGGCGATCGCGCCGAAATTCCACCACCTGCTCTGGTACAGAAACATCGATGGGTTCGAGGGGCGTAAGCACTTCAAAGTAAATTTCCAGCTTCCGCATCACTTGGGCCATGAGTTGCGGTGTCCAAAAGCCAATTTCCACTAAGCCATCTGCGCGGTAATGGGCCCCAAGGCGGGTGGCAATTTTTAAGCCCTTTTCAAAAATCGTCAAGTCGGAATGTTCGACGGCTTGCACCCAGTCTAGGAGTTCTTGGGTGGGGCCTTCAACGCAATGAATGGCCGGTTTTGTGGCAACAGTCACCATAATTTCAAGGATCTCAACAACGGTCTTAGTCACGGCTCGAAGCGCGTTGTTGCACCCTAGCGCAATCTGGATTCTGCCGTCATCTATCTCTAGATAGTGGAGGTGGGGGGATTTTCGGGTAAGGGGCCAGGGGGGTGGGGGCGATCGCATTTTAATCCCCAAGCTCTGGCACTTAACCGACTTTCTCCGTAGCGGTATAATTTTAAAGATGTTGCATCTAAGCTGTCGGAGATTAACCCGTTGAATACCATTTTGACCCTGGGTGGTATTACTATTTTGCCCCTGTTGGCCTTTTCCATGATTGCGGTGGTGCTGATTGGCGAAAGACTGCTTTTTTGGTGGCGGGTTCATCAACAGCAGCGGCGGTTGATGATGACTGTCCTGGCTGCCTATCGAGAAGATCCGCAAGGGGCGATCGCCTACCTTAAAACCAAGCCCAACCTTCCCATTGCCCGCATCTTCCTCGCTGCCCTGATTCTCCCGGAACCCACCCCAGCGGAATTTTCCCTCGCCCTCGAAACCGCTGCCCAGGGGGAACTCCCTATCCTCAAACGGTTTAACACGGTTTTTGAGACGATTATCACCGCCTCTCCCCTCCTAGGGTTATTGGGGACAATCTTGGGGTTAATGCGCACGTTTGTTAATCTTAACTTGGGGGCGCAAACGCTTTTTCAAACGGCGGGGGTGACAAGGGGGATTGCGGAAGCTCTCATTTCTACGGCTGCTGGCCTGATCATTGCGATCATCACCCTCTTATTTGCGAATCTGTTTCGGGGCTTGGCCCGCCGCCAAATGATTCTGATTCAAACCGCTGGCGGTCAACTTGAACTGCTTTATCGCCGTAACTATCGCATCATTGCCCCAGCCCATGAAAAGCAAGAAGGCGATCGCCCCGCTTAATTTTCCTCTCCCTCGTTACTTGGCTTCTGCCTCCTCCCATGGCGGCAAAGCCGCCCAATGCCCATGCCATGGCAGAGCCATGGCACGAGATTTTTAGGGGCGAGGCACAGCGATGGCGCGAGATTTGTAGGGGCGAAAAATTTTTCGCCCCAAATCAAGCGGTAACGGAGGCTTGGGGTTTGGCAAAAATCATCCGACCTGCGGAGGTTTGCAGGGCTGAAGTTACGACGACGGGCAACTCATCGCCTAGATACTCATAGCCCTCCTCAACCACCACCATTGTGCCATCGGCTAAATAGCCAACGCCCTGCTCTGGCTCTTTGCCTTGCTTGAGAATTTTGAGATCGATGGTGTCGCCAGGGAGGTAAATGGGGCGGATCGCTTTGGCTAAATCATTGACATTTAATACGGCTACTTTTTGCAAATTGGCTACCTTGCTGAGGTTGTAATCATTAGTTAATAATGTGCCGTTAATTTCTTGAGAAAATCGCACTAATTTAGCATCAACGGTGTTGACATCATCATAATCGGTGGGGTTGATCAGAATTTTTTCCGGGAAGGCCGTTTGCATTCGTTTGAGAATGTCTAAGCCCCGCCGGCCGCGCATCCGTTTTTGATCATTGGAACTGTCTGCCAATAGTTGCAATTCTTGCAACACAAATTGAGGGATGAGAATTTGCCCTTCAATAAATCCAGTGTTGAGCAGTTCTTCGATGCGGCCATCGATGATGCAACTGGTGTCGAGGATTTTGGTGATGGCGGGCCGGAGTGTCCCCTCGGCGACGAGGAGACTTTCGATGCTGTTGGGGTTGATCAGGCGTAAAAAGGTGCGGCCGTGGGTATCGGCTAACGTTACACCCAGAAAGGAAAACATGACACTGACCAACACCGCTAACATCGGTTTAACGAGGCTTACCTCTTTGGGAATCGGTAACAGAAAGATGGGGGCCAGCATCAGGTTGGCGAGGAGCAGCCCAATCACCCAACCCACAGCGCGGGTGAGGATGACTTCGATGGGCATTTGGCGCACTCTGGTTTCAAGGCGGCGGTAGGTGGTTTGGGCGGTTAACCCTACCGCTAAACCGATGATCGCCCCGAAACTGGCAATGATCAGCCGAACGGCTTCAATGTTGGTGACTTGCAACAACACGTCAGGGGGTACAATGTCGATCGCCTCGTAACCGACCCCAGCTAGGGCCAAAACAAATATGCTGATAATGACGGCATCTATCATGATGATCCCCAAATTTGGGTAATTTTAACGTTAGCCCCGTGGCTAGATTTTACCCATTATATCGGGGCCGGTGGGAGTGGCTTGATTCGGTTTTCTAGACAAGAGCAGTGGGAGCATTCCAATTTGGACAATCGGCCCTCATCCCCCCCGCCCCTTCTCCCAAATAGGGAGAAGGGGAGCCAGATCGAAAGTTCCTCTTTGTGGGAGAGGGATTGGGCGATCGCCTCGGCTTATATTCACCTCCCCTTTTGTCGGCGGCGGTGTTTTTACTGTGATTTCCCGATTGTGGTGGTGGGCGATCGCCCCGATTCCCCGAGCATTCCCGCCTATTTAGGCTTCCTCCAGCAGGAAATTCACCTCACGGCCCAACGCCATCCCCCCCATCCCCTAGAAACGGTGTTTTTTGGGGGTGGCACGCCTTCGCTGGTGGCTCCGGCGCAATTGGGGGAGATTTTGCAGCAATTGGATCAGACCTTGGGTTTAGCGCAGGGGGTGGAAATTGCGATGGAAATTGATCCGGGGACGTTTGATCTGGGGAGATTGCGGGATTATCGGGCAGTGGGGGTGAATCGGTTTAGTTTGGGGGTGCAGGCGTTTCAGGATGAGTTGTTAGCCTCCTGTGGGCGATCGCACAATCTGGCCGACGTAGAAACCGCCCTCGGCTATTTCCACCAAGCCCAGATTGAAAATTTCAGCCTTGATCTGATCTCCGGCTTGCCCGATCAAACCCTGGGGCAATGGGAGGAGTCGTTAAGACGGGCGATCGCCCATCAGCCCCACCATCTTTCCTGTTACGATCTGGTGCTAGAACCCGTCACCCCCTTCGGCAAACGCTACGAACCCGGCACGGCTCCCCTCCCAGAGGATATGCTGACGGCGCAAATGTACCGCACGGCGCAGGCGTTGCTCACGGCCGCCGGTTATGATCATTACGAAATCTCCAACTATGCCCAACCGGGCCACCAATGCCGCCACAATCGCACCTATTGGGAAAACCGCCCCTATTATGCCTTTGGCTTGGGGGCTGCTAGCTATACCCCTGAGGGCCGGTTTACCCGACCCCGCACCCGTGCTGATTATTTTGCTTGGGTGGAAGCGGGAGCGATGCCAGTGGTGGAGGAGGTTGGGGAGAGCGATCGCCTCTTGGAAACCCTGATGTTAGGGTTACGACTGACAGAAGGGATTGCCTGGGAACGCTTCACCCCCGTTGAACAGGCCCAAATTCGTGCCACCCTCGCCCCCTATGCGGCTCAGGGTTGGGTGAATCTAGGGGGCGATGGGTACGCTAGCGCGGATGGGTACGCTAACGCGGATGGGTACGCTAGCGCGGATCGCCTTGCCCTCACGGATCCAGAAGGGTTGCTCTTTTCCAATACAATTTTGGCCAGCCTCTTTGCCCAATTCGACCCCTAACCTGGCCCCCATGTCCCCCGAACAAGAACAAGCCATCCTCAAGCTTCGCCAGCAAAATTTCACCCCCCGCCAAATTGCCGCCCATTTGGGGCTAAGGGTGTCGGCGGTGCGTTCAGTGGTGGCGGCCCATGGGGAGGGGCCGGTATTTACGCTGGCCAGCAAGGGGGAATTGCCGCCGGTTCATGAATGTTTGGTCAGTGCAGATTGTGGGCGTTATTTATGCGGAGATGCCCCCAAAACGATGCCTGATAGTTGTTTGGGTTTAGTGTTGATTGCGCGGCTCAAAGGCTATGATCGGGTTTCGGTTTGCACCTATTTAGTGGATTATCTTTGTTTGGGGGTTAAGGATACGATGGGGCCGAGACAAATGGAGCGGGAGGAATATCCTGATTTTGTTAAAGCGTTTTATCAAGCTTTTCCCGATGGCGCGGAATCGGTGGAATTGCAACAGGCTCAGGCGATCGTTTTTGGGGCGGTGGAATATGCGGCGCGGTTGGGATTTCAACCCCATGAGGAGTTTGAAAAGACGCTTTATCATCTGGGGCCTTGGGGGGGAGAGCCACAGCTACAGTTTGGTTATGAGGGCAAACCGCTGTATATCAATGGCCCCTATGATGACAGTCGGGCGGTGATTAAGCAGTTAGAAAACCGGGTGGGCCGGGGGGAATTTAACTATATTTTGGGGATTGGTTAAGGGTATCTCGTTATCTCGTTACTTGGCTTTGCCAAGTAATGCTTCCCCGGAAGCTCTGCCTCCCCCAATGGCGGCAGAGCCGCCTAATGCCCATGCCATGGCAGAGCCATGGCACGAGTCGTGGATTTTGGCTAAAATGGCACAATTTAACCAGATCCTCACTACCCCCTCAATCCCATGATTGCCCAAACCCAGCCGAAAACCTACACCCCTGAGGAATACCTCGCGTTGGAGGAAGTGGCGGATCAACGCCACGAATATATTGATGGAGCAATTATCCCGATGGCCGGCGGCACGACAAATCATAATAAAATCGCCCTTAACTTTTGTCGGCGGTTTCCCCTGACGATTGACGAACAAGACTATGAAGTCTATATGAGCGATGTCCGGCTCTGGATTCCCGATGTGCGCCGCTACACTTACCCCGATGTGATGATCGTCGCTGCTCCTACGGAATATTACGATTCATCGCAGACGACGATCACTAACCCGATTGTGATCATGGAGATTCTTTGTCGATCACTCCAAAATGATCATAGATTTCCCCGATTTAAGCTTTTTCGATCCATACCGACGCTTCAGGAATACATCTTGATTCATGAGTACAGCCCTTGGGTTGAGCAACATATCCGCAATGGCCAGGGGGAATGGTTGCTGAGGGATTATGAAGGCCAGGGGGCTGAATTAAAATTGGCAACGGTGGATTTTGTGATCGCCCTTTCCGACCTCTACGATCACATCCCCTTCCCCCCCGAACCGACGATCAGCGAATCTTGAGCATTGGTAAATTTGGCTTCAAGGCGATCGCATTGATTTTGATACCATGGTAGCTCTTCCCTTCATCTACCCTGAGCGCACCATGACCACCACTGTTCGTTTACCCTTGGTGAACCGCGATCGCCTGCTGCAAAGCATTGAAGATCTCAGCAATATTGGCCGTCTCCCCCAGGGGGGCGTGCGCCGCATTGCCTATAGTCCCGAAGATTGCCAGGCCCGCCATTGGATTCATGGCCAAATGCGCGATAGTGGCATGGATGTCCGCATTGATACCGCCGGGAATATCATCGGCCGCTATCCGGGGCAACAGGATGACCTCCCCGTCCTCGCCACCGGCTCCCATATTGATACCGTCCCCAGTGGTGGCCGCTATGATGGGGCCTTTGGCGTGTTGGCCGGGATTGAGGTGGTGCGATCGCTCCATGATCAGGGCCACCGTCTCCATCACCCCATTGAGGTAATGGTGTTCACCGATGAAGAAGGGAGCATGATTGGCAGCAAAGGGATTTCCGGCCGCGTCTTTCCCGATCCTGAATATTACCGCCGCCCCAATGGGGAAGCGATCCAAACCTGTTTAGCCCGCATCGGTGGCAATTGGGACTACATCAAGCAAGCCCAACGGCAACCGGATGAAATTGCCGCTTTTATTGAACTCCATGTGGAGCAGGGGCCAATTTTAGAATCGATGGAGAAGCAGATCGGCGTAGTCGAGGGCGTTGTGGGCCAGCATCGCTATCAAATTACCGTCCTAGGTCAGGAAAACCATGCGGGAACAACGCCGATGTATATGCGCTGTGATGCACTGGTGGCGGCGGCCAAGGTGGTGCTGGCGGTGAATGAGATTGCGACGATGCCGGGGCAGCAGGTGGCCACGGTGGGTCAAATGCAGGTTTATCCCAATGCGGCCAACGTCGTGCCGGGCAAAGTGGAAATGAGCCTTGATATTCGCGACCTTTCTAATTTGCACATTGACCGATTATTGGCGCAATTACATTTGCATATTCAAGAAATTGCGATCGCCACGAATACAAAAATCAGTTTTGAACGCCGTCTGCGTAATGAGCCAGCCCTAGCGGAAACCCATTTACAAGATATGATTGCCCAAGTGAGCGAGGGCTTAAATCTTTCCTATACCTATCTCCCCAGCCGCGCCAGCCACGATGCCCAAGAATTGGCCAATGTTACGGATATGGGGATGATTTTTGTTCCCAGTGAGTCGGGTTTGAGCCATTCGGAATTAGAATATACTTCCCCCGATGAATGTGTTCAGGGGGCGAATGTGTTGTTGCATACGCTGATCCGGTGCGATCGCCACTACCTCAACCCAGACCGCGCCACCAGTTAGCAGGACTGATCGGGGATCGGGTTGTAGAATTGACGGGCGTAGGGGCGTTGGCGTAAGCCTGCCGGAGGCACAAAAATTTTTCGCCCTTGCGACTGAAAAAGTTTGCTACGATGGAGACCATTAAACAAGTCTAGAGTGTTCTGGATCATGGAAATTTCATTACAGCCAGAGTTAGCGCAGTTTTTAACGGAGCAAGTTGAGCGCGGTCTTTTTCCCTCGGTTGATGTAGCCGTTAATGAAGGTGTGCGTTTATTGCTGCGACAAAAGTTACTTTATCAAGAGCGTTTTGAAGAGCTACAAAAAGAAATCATGCGAGGTGTTGCGGATTCAGAACGAGGTGATGTGATTGTGGGAGATGTTGTATTTACGCAGTTGCGGGATCGACTAAACAAGCATAAGCAAGAAGGATAATAATGAGTCGAGTTTATGTTTTTACTCGTACAGCTATTCACGATCTAGAGTTGATTTTAGATCATTTAGCAGTGGTATCTAGCATCAATCGTTCTGAGGATTTTTTGAATCGACTGAATCAATTGTGTTCAAAACTATTGGCTTTTCCAAAAATGGGACGCGCACGTCATGAATTATTACCTAACTTGCGTAGTTTTCCCCTTGATGATGTTTTGATTTTTTACCGTCCTACTGAAATGGGAATTGAAATCTTACGAGTTGTCAGTAGCTATCGTGATTTAAGGGCATTATTTGAAGATCATGATCTCTAAACATGGAGGTTTTCGTGAAATATAGATAAATTTTGCCCCATCTTTAAAATAAATTTATGCGGACTAAACAAAGCCTGATCGGACTGTTGATTTTTTGCCTCGTCGTCACTGCGGGCGGGGTCTATCTTTTAGGAGGTTTAGATCAGGAAAGGGTGGAAATTTGGCTCACTGAAGCCGGGTTTTTGGCCCCCTTGATCTATATCCTTCTCTATACCCTTGGCACATTATTGATCCTCCCTTCCACCCCTTTGAACTTGGCAGGGGGGGCAATTTTTGGGCTGTGGTGGGGGACGCTGTGGACGAGTTTGGCGGCGGTGATTGCGGCGGGGGTGGGGTTTGGGTTTACGCGCACTTGGGGACGGGATTGGATGGCGGCACGGTTGCGGGGGCAATGGGAGGCCATGGATGCCGAAATTCACCACGGCGGGCTATTTTATCTATTTGCGATCCGGCTGTTGCCTTTGATTCCCTACGGGGTTGTCAATTTTGCGGCGGGTTTGACGGCGATTCGCACCAGAGATTATGCGATCGCCACGCTCCTCGGTACGGTTCCCGGCATCCTCCCCTTTGTGATGATGGGGTCAGGGTTACAGGCCTTGCGTCAGGGGGAAATTTTGCCGATTTTATTCGCCCTCAGTTTAACGGGGTTATTAGTCGGGGGTGCAACCTGGTATCGCCGCCGCCGTCAGCCGCCTAAAGTCTGTAAGCCACCCCAAGATTGATCGGGCTGTGCCGTTGGGTCATCATCAAATGCAAAAGCCTAGCCTCTGGAGGCTAGGCCGATGGGATGGAAAGGGACAGGTTAAGAATGCTGCATCATTTCGCGATAGCACCAACGCACGAGGCTAAAACCGACGATCAGTTTCACCAGTTCCAGGCCCCAATAGCTGACTTGCATCGCCATCATGGACGAGGGGAAACCGGCGCAGGGGGCAAGCCAATTTAAATTGAGGCCCACACCGCTCATCAGGGGAGTTAAAGCATAGGTGTAGATGAGGGCGATCGCCAGCAACACCGTACCCGCGCCTAAAAATAACCATTCCTGTTGACGGTTGAGGCGATGGCTCGACCAGAGGGCAAGGCAAGCGGTGAGGACGCAGGCCCCACAGATCAGTTCTAAATGGTTAAAGGCTTCAAACAGAACATAACCAGCACTGGCAAAATCACTTTGCATCATCATGCCGGAAACATACAAGCTGGGAATAATCACACCATCGAGGAGGAGGCTGCCACTGAGCCAAAAACCGAGGGTGAAGAGAATTAGCGCGGGCCAATTCAAGCGAGAAATGGAGGGGATAATACCGGAACGCATGATGGAACCTTGATTGCATCTATAGTTTTAGCCTAGCCAATTTTGTCGGGTTTCTGTGTCAATAATCATTAAGCAGGGGGCGGGGGGCAAAAACTCTGTAAGTAATCAGAACAAATTAACTGAGTGAGCAGTGAAAGTTCCGGTAATTACCGTTATGGGATTTAGATTCAGTCCCCCCCAAGGGAGAAACTGGGACGTGCCTGGGGCTGTCCCTCGCTGCTGAGTAGGGTTGAAAAATTTTTGTGCCTCCGGCAGGCTTACGCCAACGCCCCTACGGCAGATCAACGCTACAACCGGATTGCGGATGAAAGGCTGATCTCCTCCCTGGGATGTACCCGATTAAAAACTGCTAAACTTTTGGAGGTATCAATTAACCTTTGTTGTGTTAACCAGCTATGTCCAAGCTCAGTGATTATTTTTCCAACAACAGTCGATTTTCTCTACCCCTGCGCTCAGTTTTACTGATTCCGTTTCTCGTACAGATCACCATTGCGGTTGCGCTCACGGGCTGGCTGGCTCTGCGCAATGGCCAAAGGGCGATTAATGATCTGGCATTTCAGTTGGAAGAGGAGGTGAGCGATCGCATCAATCTACATCTTGATCAATACTTAGAAACTCCCCATGCGGTGAACCAAGTTAACGCCGATGCGGTGGATTTAGGATTACTAGATTTGCGGGATTTTGTGGGGGCAGGCCAATATACTTGGCGGCAGATGCAGGTGTTTGATGTGGGCTATATTTACTATGTGTTGGCCACTGGGGAATACGCCGGGGCGGGTATTTTCCAAGACCCGAACAATGTCACCATTGATGAACTCTCCGCTAACACGGGTTGGCTTTCCAATGCCTATGCTACGGATGACAAGGGGAATCGCACGAAACAGATTTCTTCCTATGATAACTATCGACCCCAGGAGGAAGCGGCCTATCTGGATGCGATCGCCGCGAAAAAACCCACCTGGAGCGCTATTTATCAATGGGATAATTTCCCCGATGTGATTTCCATTTCCGCCAGTTATCCCCTCTACACCGCAACCAATGATCTCATCGGTGTATTAGTGACAAATTTACGGCTTTCACAAATTGGTGAGTTTTTGCAGGGGGTGAATGTCAGTGAATCGGGGGAGGCTTTTATCATAGAGCGCAATGGGTTATTGGTGGCTAGTTCTGCGGAGGCTCCCGCCTATGCCATTGAGGAGGGCAAAGCCCAACGCCTCGCCGCTGTTGACAGTGCCGACCCCATGATTCAATCCACGGCTACCTATCTATTGGCACATTTTGAAGATTTCAGCCGGGTTGATCAGCCCCAAAGACTAACGTTTGGGGAGGGTCAAAATCGGCAGTTTGTCCGCATTAGCCCTTGGCGGGATCAGTATGGTTTAGATTGGCTTGTGGTCGTGACAATGCCAGAGTCGGATTTTATGGCGCAAATTCATGTCAATACCCGCAATACGGTGTTGCTCTGTATTGTTGCTCTTTTGGTTTCGACGTTGTTGGGCATCTATACTTCCCGTTGGATGAGTGAGCCGGTTTTAGCGTTGGGGAAAGCTTCACGGGCGATCGCCACTGGGGATTTAGCGCAACAAGTTCCCTCTCCTAAAATTAAGGAACTCCGGGATCTCTCGGAATCTTTTAATCAAATGGCGGCGCAATTGCGTCAATCCTTTGAAAATTTAGCCGCAACCAATGAGCAATTGGAGCAGCGAGTAGATGAGCGCACTGCGGCTTTAAAAACCGCTTTAGCGGATCTCCAAGCCACTCAAACCCAAATGATTCAGGCGGAGAAGATGTCAAGTTTGGGGCAGTTGGTGGCGGGGGTGGCCCATGAAATTAATAATCCGATTAATTTTATCCATGGCAATTTAACCCATGCCGATCAATACATATCGGCATTCATTGAGATCTTTCAAGCCTATCAGCGCGAATATCCCGAACCCTCTCCGGCGCTTCAGGAGCAATTGGAGGATTTGGATTTGGATTATATTCTTGAGGATTTTGTCAAGTTGCTTGCGTCGATGAAGGTGGGGAGTGAGCGGATTCGGGAGATTATCAAGTCTTTGCGGACGTTTTCCCGTTTGGATGAGGCGGAGGTGAAGGAGGTGGATCTCCATGCGGGGATTGATAGTACATTAATGATTCTTCAGCATCGGCTGAAGGGGAAAACGGAGCGACCAGAGATTGAGGTGGTGAAGGATTATGGGAATTTGCCGTTGGTGGAATGTTATTCAGGGCAATTGAATCAGGTGTTTATGAATATTGTGGCCAATGCCATTGATGCTTTTGATGAGGTGAATGAGGGGCGTTCCTTTGCGGAAATTCAGGAGAACCCGAATCGGATTACCATTCGCACGGCGGTTTTGGATGGGGATTGGGTGGAGGTGGCAATTTCTGATAATGGCCGGGGGATGAATGCGGTGGCCCAATCGCGTTTATTTGATCCGTTTTTCACGACGAAGCCCATTGGCAAGGGGACGGGTTTGGGGTTATCGATTAGTTATCAAATTGTGACGGAGAAGCACGGGGGCAAGTTGTTGGTGGATTCGGTGTTGGGGAATGGTAGCCGGTTTCTGATCCACATCCCGATCCGTCAGCCCCAAGCGCATACTTGATTGGATAGCGGGGATTTGGATTTGGCGAGCAGTCCTTGCTGAGTTCATCTCAAGTACCCCGTCGAGTTTCAGTCCCCTTAGCGGGGATTTGGATTTGGCGAGCTTCCCAAATTTATACTTCGACATTGAAGGGGTAGAGTTTCAGTCCCCTTAGCGGGGATTTGGATTTGGCGAGGTAGATGCGACCGCTCCTATTGCCAATGAACTTAAAAAGTTTCAGTCCCCTTAGCGGGGATTTGGATTTGGCGAGTTAGTGATCAATTACAATTCTCCGATGACGATACGTTTCAGTCCCCTTAGCGGGGATTTGGATTTGGCGAGGTGATCCGCTTGTCAGGATTCGCAAGCGGATGCAAGCTTGGTTTCAGTCCCCTTAGCGGGGATTTGGATTTGGCGAGACGACAAAATCAAGGTCTACAAAACCCCCATCAAGTTTCAGTCCCCTTAGCGGGGATTTGGATTTGGCGAGAATAAATCGAAGCTAATTCAATGCTTCAGATGGCTCAAGTTTCAGTCCCCTTAGCGGGGATTTGGATTTGGCGAGTATTCACTCAAGAGGTAAACACCATGACCGCTCAGTTTCAGTCCCCTTAGCGGGGATTTGGATTTGGCGAGGAAAATGTATGTGAAGTTGTAGACTTTGGGAAAGGTATGTTTCAGTCCCCTTAGCGGGGATTTGGATTTGGCGAGTTACGAGATCAACTGCCTTTTTGAAAAAGATGCAGTGTTTCAGTCCCCTTAGCGGGAATTTGGATTTGGCGAGGTTACATTAGAAGAAAATAATGCCTTAGCAGGTATGTTTCAGTCCCCTTAGCGGGGATTTGGATTTGGCGAGTTACCAAGTGCAGGGAATTTGAATAAATTTAAACGGAATAAGTTTCAGTCCCCTTAGCGGGGATTTGGATTTGGCGAGTTACCCGACACTATCGAAATGGGGTTCGCGATCCCGTTTCAGTCCCCTTAGCGGGGATTTGGATTTGGCGAGAAAACTCAAGAGGAAAATGACTACTTACTTTGGTCTGTTTCAGTCCCCTTAGCGGGGATTTGGATTTGGCGAGCATTGATTGATAAGCATTGCCAGCGTCCCTTAAAGTTTCAGTCCCCTTAGCGGGGATGGATGATTGCGGACCAGCTCTAACTCTGGCTGACGTTACAACGGGTATGTTTCAGTCCCCTTAGCGGGGATTTGGATTTGGCGAGGTATAGTGCGCCTTGGCGTTATTGCACCGTTAACACTGTAGGGTTTCAGTCCCCTTAGCGGGGATTTGGATTTGGCGAGGTAATGATTACGCCGATGGGTATCACGGCAGCAGCAAACTTTCAGTCCCCTTAGCGGGGATTTAGGTTTAAAGAACTAACTATTTAATTTTCAAGGTTCTGAAAAAATTCTTTCACCCATCCTAACACCACACCCCCCATCCTTCAACCCCCTAACCATACAACCGCAACACCTTCGGCCGAGAACGATCGCCCCCCTTCCCCCCAGACACATCAACACAAACATGACCCATCCCCCAACCCGTTTTGCGTCCCACCCCCGCAAACTCCCCAAACCGAGCCAACCGCAGCGCGATCGCTCCCATCTCCCCCGCCGGGAACTCATAGCGCACCCAACCCACCGCACCAATCTCCGTCAACCCATGCAAAAACAACGGCACTGTTTTTAACTCATAGGCCGCCACCCGTCCCCCCCAAACCACCGGGGGTAAATGCCACTCCAACGGCGACCAATGATTCCACCGCCGCAACAACCCCCCAAACACCAACTCCGGCAACGGAAACGGCTGAATCCCCCCCTCCTGCTTAAAACTCGTCGGGGAAATGAACCGTAAACCCAACGATTCCCCCCCTGCTAAATCCATCAACTCCTCCCAACTACACCGCCGCAACCGCTCCACCCCCACCACCTGACAAGCCACCTTCGTCAGCATCAACCGTTCCCCCCACTGCTGCCCCAACCCCCACAACAACGGAGCCAATAACTCCCCCTGTAATAAGCCAATTTCCAAATACAACCGCCGATCGCCCTCCAGCCGGGGATACAGTCGCCAGGGACAAGGCGATTGATCATGGAGCCGCTGGGCTAAGGCCGGATCCGCCCGCTTAAACCAATCCAACACCAACGCCTGACAAGCCCGCCCGATCTCCTTCGGGAAAGGCCTCTCCCCCTGTAACTCAACCCTGATCATCTGTAACGGCTTCGCCTCCCGCTCCAACCCCCGCACCCGATAAACCCCCTCCCCCCAAGCCACCGTTCCCCCCGCCAGGATTTGGGCCGCGATCGCCCCCGCCGCCGCCCCATAATCCTCCGGTTGCCGCAACGCCAAAAACACCCCCTCCCCCCAAGGAATCAAACCAAAGGGCATCGGCAACCAATCCGCCAAAGGAATCGCGGGTTCCGCCGCCGGGGCTGGGGTGAGGGTTAAGCTTAAACCGTAGAGCATGGGAAAAAAGGGGCGATCTCCTGCGGGGATCGACAAAAACCTCAATCGCTTCATCCCCGACAGGGAACGGTGCCACCAGAGGGAACACTGCACCTCCCTGGGAATGAGACAGCCGCACCGCTTCTCTAGCATACCGATCCCTGGAAGCCCCCCCTTCCAAACCCTCAATCTTGATAAAAACCGTATTCCTCCGCCACTTCCTGCCCCATTTGTTGCCGCAATGCCGGGGGATACAACACCTCCCCATGGGGCCGCCATGCCCTTAACCGCTGCAACACATTCACATCCCCCATCCGATACATCGCCTGATAATAGGCATCTTGGGGCGATCGCCGCGCCAATAATGCCCCCACCCTCGCCACCGCCGCCGCTGGCTCCCCCCGCTGCGTCAACAGCCGGACAATTTGCCCATAGCCAATGGGTTTAAACGTTGCGTGGCGATCGCTATGGTGGATATACCCTTCGGCAAACTGGCGTTCAAACCGCAAAATCATCAGGGCCGCCGGTTGATAAAAATCAAAACCCCAGGCCTGATCCTGAGCAATGGCGATCGCCTCAGGTGAGGGCAAAGCCCCCTGCTCATAGGCCGTCCGCAAAAACGCCGGAATCGCCCCATCCTCCCAACGGAGTCGCTCCATGGCTGCGAGGCGATCGAGGCGATAGTTGCACCATTGCCCCCCCGGTTCCGTTGATTCCCCATAGGTGCAGAGATACACCGAACGCCGCACATAATAGATGCAAATCGGATACACCACCCGCCGTATTACCCGCCGTAATCGCGCACTGCGATAGGTCAGCCGCAGGGGAGGAATGGGGGTTTCTAACCACATCGCCTTTAACGCCGCCTGCCAATCCTCCACCTGATCCAACGCCTGAGGAGGCACAATATAATCCACCTCCACAAAAAAACGCCGCTGCCCCTTGAGCGGCTCCCACAAATTATCCACAATCGCCTTTAAATCTTCATTCACCAACGGCAAACTCACCCCCTCCCCCTCACCCCAGGGCAACCGCTCCACCCGCTGATAATCCCCTGCCCCCTGTTGCAATCCTCCCAAGGCCACCAAATCCTTCAGATCCGCCGCCAAAGAACGCCGCGTCACTGCAAATAATTTCACCCCTAGCACCGCCGCCACCCGCTCCCGCTCCAACCTGACCGCCTCACTCACTTCCTCCACCCAATCCGCCCCTTCGATCCCCAGTTCCCCCGCTAACCATTGGCCCACCGTCCGCTGACAGGGACAAGCGGGGTCATGCTCCCCCGGTAAGGCATCGGAATGGGGATGGCTGGGGGCGAAAAAGCGATCGCGCCATTGGGCTAGGGTAAAGGCCCGGGGCAAATTCAGGGCATTTTCTCCGTAGAGGATCTGCAACCAAGCCCAGAGGCGGATCGCTTTGGTGAGGTTTTGGGCCAGGGGAACACGGGCTAAGGTTTGCAGAAAATCGGCGGTGGGCGGACAATTGAAGGGTTCCATGGGAGCGCAGGGCGGAGCGTCCCTTAGAATACCAAAATTGGAAGTCCCGGCTTCCAGTCCCCTGTTAAAGTCTTAATAGCCCTTTTCTCTCTTCCCTATGGCCGCCGTCGCTCTTCAATGTATCCCCCACCATACCCACAGCGGTTTAGCCTATCAACACCTCCATTTCCGGATCACCACGCCCAACGGCATCATGACTCCGACGGATTTGGCAGATCTCAAGCTTCCCCCTGGCCTGGACTATAGCCAGGGCATTGTTTTGGAGGGGAAGGGGCCAATCTGGCTCTACGGTTATCTCGTCCATGAATGCCATCCGGCGGCCTGGGTGGGCTGCTATGACCCGCGTTTGGGGGCGATCGTCATTTCTACCCATACCCCCAACCTCAATGTTGGCGAAGTGTTTAAGTTAGAGTTACCGGCTGGAATTTTAGCCTAAGCTTGGCGCTCATTTTTTCTCCTTTCTCCTGCCATGGTTCCTCTTCCCAGTTTTGTGGTTCATGAGTCCCTCGGTATTGAGGGCAGTTATCAAACGCTGAGTCTTGGCCCAGAAGGGCATTTTGAGCCGGAGGCTTTGCCCGCCTATTTGTTGCCGCGCCTCGATCGCCAGCGGGGGGTGATTATTTCAGGGAAAGCACCGGTCTGGCTCTATAGCTATTGGGTGGGGCAGTTGGGGGCTTGGCCTTGGGTGGCTTGTTTTGACCCGAAGTTAAGCGGGGCGGTGGTGGTGAGCAGTCGGGTGGCGGCTTGGCCAGTGGGGCAGGTGATTCCGATCGCATTTAATACGGCTCCCTGTGGGGCGATTTTAATTGGGGGGCCGCCCAATAGTGGCAAGAGTACGTTAGCCCATGGGTTACGGCAACGGTTGATGACGATGCGGCCGGAGTTGCGGTTATATCTGCACCGGGCCAACTGGGATGGGGAGGGGAGCCATACCTATGAGAATCCTGATCCCCTGTTGGCAAAGCAGTTGGCGAATTTGAGTAAGTATAAAATTCATCTTCAGGGGGAGGGGGAGCGTTTGGTGGCGCAATATTTTGCTTATCAGGGGGAGGCGATCGCCAATATCCGCCGCTGGCGAGATTTAGTGTTGGTGGATGTGGGGGGCTGGCCGGAGCCGACGAAGGGGCCGGTGGTGGCGCAATGCACCCATTCGATTGTGATCAGTCGTGATCCGGCAGCGGTGGGGGCTTGGCATGATTTATGCCAAGGTTTACAACCCTTAGCGGTGATCCACAGTGTCCAGCAGGATTGTTTGGAAGTGCTTCAGGAGGAACCCTATCTAGAGTTAATCGCTGGCCCCTGGGTGCGAGGGTGTGCAATTCCCGATGAATTGTGCGATCGTGTCCTCTCCATCTTGCCCCAATCTGCTAAAAACCCCCCTTTTTAAGGGGGGCAGGGGGGATCTTCTACAAACCTTAGTTTAAACAGTAAAACCAGGAGAAAAACCATGCAAACTATCATTATGACTGTAGGCACATCCCTACGCACTAACCCTGACCTCGATTTACCCAATGAACAAAAACGCCCTTGGGTAGGGAACAAAGATAAACGTAAAGATCAGCGTATTTTTAGCAGCATTGATGAACCTTTAACTTGGATGAAAACGGCGGAGTTTGAACTGATTAGCGCAGAAACTAATACCCTGTGGCGACTTGATCCAGATAAAAATGATCGCATTCTCCTCCTCCACTCTGCTACTCCCTCCGGTCAAGAATGTGCAGAAGTGCTACAAAATTACTTTAAAACCTGCCTCGGACAGAATTATGTTGATATTGAACCTATTCCTGATATTAACTATGAACTGGATGAGTCAGGTTCAGCGTTAGAACAAATGGCGAGTCTTCTGCGGGAACGTATTCAACAAGGGGATGGAAATGTCACCTTGGCCGCAACGGGAGGATTTAAAGCACAAACAATGGTGATAGGATTGGTGGGAAATGCTTTGGGTGTGCCTGTTTGCTATATTCACGAAGCTTATAAGGCATTGGTTTATTTGCCCTATATTAACACCAGTGGACAACCGGAACAACGGGTTCAGCGTAACTATGGGGGCAATTTAACAGACTCTGGACGACCTCGTAATCAAGTGATTCAATTGCAAGGGGAAAAACAAGGCCATCATCGCCCTAAAAGTTGGAAAAAAGTTGAGAAAATTCTGCAAGATTTACCTTGGGTTGATTTAGTTCGTTTTGACCCTCAAGCCTTTTCTGCTCCTAAAAATGGGGTTAAAGGTTCACCACGGGATCTGGATGATGGGCGTAAAGTGCTTTGGCTACATTTACATGAAAGTGATCAATCTCATATCGCTGTTTCTATTGAAACAACGGGTCACACCCCAGAACATTTGAAAGCGGCAGCGACTGAATTACGGGAACGTCTAGGTCGTATTTTCTAAGGCAAGCGAGATCGCCCCCGTTATTTGCCCTTCATTCGCCTAAACTATAGCAATTTCTAGAGCCATGCGGTACAAAGATCCCCCTCAATCCCCCTTCTGCCAAGTAACGCATTCCCGGAGGGCTTCTGCCTCCATCCACACCAGCGGCAGATCTGCCAAAAGAACGGTGATCATCCTGATTTAAAGGAGCGAAACAATGGTTTTAACACAAACACCTGCCCTCAGTTTAGAAGCCTTCCTACAACAACCTGAAACCAAACCCCCCCAAGAATATATCGAAGGTCAAATCTACCCAAAACCCATGCCCAAAGGACAACATAGCCGCATTCAAACCCGGCTCACTACCGCCATTAATGCCGAAAGTGAACCCGAAAAAATCGCCATGGCCTTTACTGAACTGCGGTGTACCTTTGGGGGGCGATCGCTCATTCCCGATATTAGCGTCTTCAACTGGCCAAATATCCCCCTCAACCCCAACGGGCAAATCGCCGACCTTTTCCTACTCCCCCCCACCTGGACAATTGAAATTCTTTCACCAGAACAGCCCCCGATCCGCGTTATGAATAACATCCTGTTTTGTTTAGATCATGGCAGTGAACTGGGGTGGCTCATTGATCCCCAAGAGCAAGCCGTAGCTACCTTTCAACCCGGCAAACAACCTGAAATTTATCAAGGCGATCGAATCCTTCCCACCTTAGCAAACCTTCCACAACTTCACTTTTCCCCGACAACAATCTTTGATTACCTCAATCTTTAAATCTTATTTAAGAATTCCCATTTTTTCCCACCCATAATTACAGTCAGTTACCATCATTGATTATGAACAAATCCCTAGCCCATACCGCCGCCCTCGCCGCCATACAAGCCGCCGTCCATTGCTTGCTCGGTCAAACCCATGACGCTACTGATCCCGCCGTCAAAGCAGCACAAAACCATCTTTCCTGGCCAAAATCTCCCCACTTTCAACCCCTCAAACTCATCTTTGATCGCATTGATCTTGGCAAAAATAATGGCCGTAACCATTACTGGCCCATTCAAACCCTTGAAACCACCGCAAACCATTGCCCCCCCATTCCCTACCCCGTAGGCCAAAAACCCGACAACCTTGAAACCTGGCTCAAAGATATTCGCCAAGAAATCACCCTCAACCCCGAAGACTGGGACAACCTACCCCTGCTCACCTTAATTGTGGAAAAATACGGCTCCTTCATTAGCATCACCGATAACGATACCGCCTTCACCGACCTTGCCCGCTCCACCGCCGCCCTCGCCGCTGCCCTTGCTGACAATCCCCAAAACGAAAACGTTACGCTCATTGGTGGCGATCTTTCCGGCATCCAAAAATTCATCTACACCATTTCCTCCGACGGAGCCTTAAAATCCCTCCGCGCCCGGAGCTTCTACCTCGAACTTGTCACCGAAGAAGTGGTTCAACAACTGCTCACCGCCCTCGACCTCCCCCGTACCAGCATCATCTACGCCGGTGGCGGCAACCTATATCTACTGGCCCCCGATCAACCGCAATTAACCAAAACCATTGAACAGGTTCAACAAAAATTCAACAATTGGCTATTTCAAGAATTTCAAGGCAAAGTTTTCCTAGCTTTAGCCGATCACGGCATTAAAGTTTCAGACTTGACCACCGATGAACTCGGCAAAGTCTGGAAAGAAATTCCTCAAAAACTTGCCATTCAAAAACAACAGAAATTCAATGACACTCTAGAAAATTTACTCGCCATCGAAGATAGCTTTAACCCCCCTTGCCAAGTATGCCACCGCGATGATACTCAAGACTTAAAGCCCCTTTCCATAGATAGTGAAACCCTCGCCTGCCCAACTTGTCGCACTATGTATAAGGTGGGAGACTACTTATTTGATGTTGAAACCATTGTGCGTTCAACACAAGAAAAAAAAGATGTCAATATTTTTCCTTTAGTTTTTAAGTTTGAAGATCAAACAGTTTACTACTATCCTTCTTTAAGTGAAAAACTAATTACACAGGAAATCGATTCGGTTTTACTGGTCAATAGTTGGGATATCAAACGGTATCAATTTAAAAAGTATAAAAACCCTGTATCTTTGTTTTTGGGACAATACGGCCAAGAAAGTGAGGAAAAACCTAAAACCACAATGCAGGCCCAAGAATTTGCGGAAAAAGCTGAAGGCATTCCCCGCGTGGGCTATTTGCGGATGGATGTGGATAATTTGGGCAAAATTTTTGCCCAAGGTTTAGGGGAATATTGCAATTTACCGCGTTTGGCGAGTTTGTCGCGGATGATGACGTACTTTTTTAAAGTGTATCTGAATAGTTTGGCGGAAAACCGAGCAGCCAATACGGTAGGCTTTGAAAAATTGACCGAGGAAGATAAACGCCTTAATCTCTTGTTTATTTATGCGGGGGGGGATGACCTATTTATTGTTGGGGCATGGGATGAAGTGGTAGCTTTTGGTTTTGATGTGTACCAGAGCTTCCGAGCCTATACCGGCAAAAATCCTGATATTACCCTTTCTGGCGGTGTCAGTTTAGCCACCGCCAAGTTTCCCCTTTATCAAGCTGCCAGTGAATCAGGAGACATGGAGGAACAAGCTAAAGGCAATGGGCGGGATAGTTTTGGTTTATTTGGTCAAGCCTTTAAATGGGATGAATGGCTGGGAGATGCCAAAATCATTGCAAAGTTAAGCCTGAGTGAAAATGAAACACTCGAAAAATATCTTAATGGAGTAAAGCCGCCCCTGTTTGGTATTTTACCCTTGGTGCAGAAATTAAATGAATTGAATGCAGAAAATAAATTATCCCGTGCTTTTGTTCGTAACCTGTTGGATACGGCAAGGCTCCAGGATTTAAAAATTCAAGATATAGAGCGCAAGAATATACAACATGATCGCATTGAAGATGTTCGTTACTATCTGCATTTGCCTAAAATTGCCTATACCATTTCCCGTTTACCCCATGAATTAGATGAACGCTTAAGCCAATCGCTAAAAAACCCTTATAATGCTCCCTATTTTAAGGCGATCGCCACTTGGCTCGAATGTTTAAACCGTCAATCTCGCAAGGAGGATTAAGTGATGACTATTACGCAGCTTGAAGTGTTAACATTTAGTGAGTATCTCAATTATAATGATGGAGGTGATAGCCTTTATGAGTGGGAAGATGGAGGGTTAATTGTTGTGAATCCCCTCAGTTTAAACCATGCTTTAATGATCCGGTTGTTGATCAATCAATTTGAGGGAGAAATTGCCCGATTGATGCAGCCCTGGTTAACGTTATCAATGGTGGGGATACGAACGGCGATGAATCGCAGTCGGGTTCCAGATTTGATGGTGGTGACGCGGGATCAGGTTGATCCATTGGGGCCAGCAGTGTTGGAATCTGCGCCGCTGTTGGTGGTGGAGGTGGTCAGCCCAGAATCACGGGTGCGCGATTATCGCTACAAGCGTTCTGAATATAGTGTGGTAGGGATTGCGGAATATTGGATTGTTGATCCCCAAGACGCAAAGGTTACTGTTTTATTTCTAGAGGAGGGTTTCTATGAGTTAAGCGAATTTACCGGATCGGATCAGATCGTTTCTCGTCTGTTCCCCCATTTATCACTGTCCAACAAGTTCTACAAGGATAAAGCTATGCCACAAACAAGGTCAACAGATCGACGCACACCTCCCCCTGAAATGCCTGAGGATATTAGTAAAACTATCAAGACGTACATTGGCAATCTAGGCTCACTGAAAGACTATGAAATTCGGCAATTGGTGAAACACGCTGAAGACTTTGGGCCGTATCTAAAAAACCAAAGGTTAGAGACGAATCAGATTCGTAAATTTCTCGATGCTATCAATCGGATCAAGGCTCAAACCATTCAAGATGATGGCCAAAAAGTTACCTTTGATGCCATTGAAACTGAAATTGTTCTACTCAAGCCCAAACTCGCCTATGCTGCTGCTCGGCAACTGGCAGTTAAACCTTTGAGCGAGGTGATGTCTATCGCCATTGACAAAACGCAAGATCTTGAAGATTTTGCGCGTCTGGTTCAATTTATTGAATCTACCATTGCTTACCATAAAGCCCAAGGAGGCCGTTAATCATGCCTGTTGTTGAAAAACCTCAAAAACAATTACTCGGTAAATTGGTGATCACCAGTGATTTAGTTGTTAAAACTGGCCTTCATATTGGTGGCGGCGGTGAAAATTTAGATATTGGTGGCTTGGATAAGCCCGTTATTCGTGATCCAATTACTCAACATCCCTATTTGCCGGGTTCATCGATCAAAGGTAAACTTCGAGCAATTTTAGAACGGTTGCACGAAAAACAATTAAATCGTCCAGGGGGATCTAAAACCTATCGCTATGAAAGTGATGATTTGGAAGATGGTTATAGTGATTTAGGTCGTGATCAGTTTGTGCCATTTCAAGGAGCAAGCCATTGTCCTGTGAGTCGTGTTTTTGGTTCAACCGGATCAAAATGTTGTCTTAAGCCGGAAGTCGTTCGAGAAGCAGAGTTAGAAAATAAGGGTGAGGTAACGATTGAGGGCAAAACTTATATTCGTACTAAAGGGCGTAATCATCCTGCACGGTTAATTGTGCGTGATTGTCATCTTAAGCAAGAGTCTGTTGACCAGCTTAAAGAAATTGATACGGGTTTATACATGACAGAATGGAAATTCGAGAATGGTATAGATCGGATCACATCAGCCGCAAATCCTCGTCAGCTTGAACGGGTTCCCGCTGGGGCAAAATTTGAGTTTGAGATGGTTTATACTGTTGAAGATGTGGAGCAAGCAAAAGAAGATTTGAAAAATCTTGCCATTGCTTTAGCAGTTCTGGAAGATGATGCGCTAGGGGGGCATGGCTCACGGGGCTATGGCAAAATCTTGTTTGAAAACTTCAAAGCAGAATATCGTAGTATTGATTTTTATCAAAAGAAAGTCGATGCTGCCGATCAAGAAAAATTAGAACCTTCGGGTGAACCGATTCAAAATATTTCTCAACTATTGGATCGGTTTAGTGAAATTACTGGGTTATTGGGTGAGGGATGATGGATAACTGGTATTTAGTCCGGTTGGATTTTGGCCAAAATGTGGCGCATTTTGGCCGGGTGGGGATTGGTTTGGAGGAGACGAGCGATCGCCTCCCCTCCGATAGCCTTTTTAGTGCGCTGATCAGCACCTATGCCCGCATCTATCCAGAGCATCTAGGGAGCTTGCTGGATGCAATTAATGGCCCTAAACCCCCCTTTCGCCATAGTTCCACCTTCATCTACGTTCGGAATCAAGAAACCTATCGTTACTATCTCCCCAAACCCCTCAGCTTCCCGAAAAATTACCAAACCGATGATAACCTAACCCTCACCAAAGCCTATAAAAAACTAGCCTATCTTCCCTTAGAAGTTTGGCAATCTTGGTATCAAGGAGAAGGCTTCACTAAAGCGGATGGAGATGAAATCATTGCCCATGCCCAAGCTCAATCTTCCCAAGAAAATAGGCTACAAAAATTGGGAATGTTTGACTATGGCAAAACCCATCGCACCGCAAAGTTACCCAAGGTTTCCCTAGATCGCATCACCCAAGCCAGCAACTTCTACCATACCAAGGTTGTTCAGTTTCAATGCGAATTCAAAGAAGCTGAATCTCAAAAAACGCAATCTGGAAAGCGTCAACCTGAAAAACAAGCGGGTCTCTATTTTCTCCTCCACTTCCCCCAAGCTAATCCAGAACTGATGGATCAATTAAAAACAGTTCTGTCTGTTTTGGCGGATGAAGGAATTGGTGGGGAACGCTCTAGCGGGGCGGGTCGGTTTACGTTGGATTGGGTGAAAACGTTGCCGGAAGCGTGGCGATCGCTCCTCCAATTTGCCAAGCCCAACGCCTATAGTTTGCTCAGTTTATTTTGGAATGATCAAAAGGATGAATTAAGCCAAATTAAGGAAGACAAGAATGCCCGTTATGAATTCCAAGACCGGGGGGGCTGGGTTTCCAGTTCTCCCACTGGCATTCAGGAGCGGCGCAAAAAAGTACGGATGTTTAGTGAAGGCTCGGTTTTTGCCTTTCCTCCTCAAGGTCGTTTAGCGGATGTCACCCCGCCCAGATTTAACGCCCACCCGGTCTATCGCAGCGGCCTCGCTCTCAGTTTACCTATCTCTATTGATCTGCAATAACTATGGCTACATCCCCAGCACTCACTAAACCCGATTTTAACTACGAAACGGCAACAATTCGCCTCACAAGTCCGATGTTACATATTGGTTCTGAGGTATCTCAACTCAGCCCCTTTGAGTATGTGGATACACCGGAAAAAGTGTATTTACCCAATAGTGATTTATTGGCGCGGGAGTTACTCCGGCGGGGGCGTTTAAATGACTATATTGGCAATATTGAACGGCGTGAACCGATTACGGATATTTTAGAAACGAGTTTTGGGGATAATTGGCCGCAGGCTAAGGCTGTTACTGGTGAGCGCATTTTTCCGGCCCATCTTGCTAGTCGCAATTGGGTGGAGGGCAATATTACGGATCTACGGCCGATGATTCGTAATGGGATGGGACAGTTGTATATTCCCGGTTCATCGATTAAGGGGGCGATTCGGACGGCTATTGCTTACCATCTTCTCAAAAATGCTGATCAGTATCATGTGTCACCCAATAAGCGGGTGAGTGAAATTGAAAAACAGCTTCAAGCTTCAATGGGAGATTTAAGGCGGAAAGCAAAGTTTTATGATGATAAAGCTTTTATGGATGAGTTATTTACTAATTTTACACTGAAGGATAATCGCGGTAGTGATAAAATTGGCCCGAATACAGATTTTATGCGGGCAATTCATGTTACTGACTCTGAACCGTTAATCTCAAAAACTTTAACCGCGAGAAATGGTAAAAAGCAGACTTTTAATATTGCTGTGGTGGGTGAGGTTGTTATTTCGAGTCGTTTTCCGGATTGGAAGGCAAAGTTTAAGGCTCCGATTTATGCTGAGTTGTTAAATAATGTGCGTAGTGAATTAACTATTACATTGGATCGTCATTTATTGGCACAGTTTCAGCATAAAAATGGAATGAAGCTGCCTTTTGAAAATTTGGATCAGCTTTTAAGTATTTGTCAAGGGTTTGCTCGGCGGCAATGGGAGTTGGAAGCTGAATATTGGGCAAAAATTGGTAATGTGAACGACTTGAATATTGATTTGCTTTGGGATAAGTATTATTCAAAGCCTGATTGTGATTATGACCTGCGTTTAGGGTGGGGAACCGGGATGATGGGGACAACAGTCGGGAGTTTATTTGAGCCAGAATTATGCTCACAAATTCGGGATACTTGTGGAATTCCAGCACCGGGTTTTGAGGCTCCGAAGTCGCGGCGAACGGTGAAGGATGCCAGGGGTGAATTGCGTTATCCTTTGGGTTGGGTGAAACTTAAGAAGCTTTAAAATGATGCTGATTCGTGCTAGTTGGCAACTGACTCCGGTTGAGCCGATTTCTTTACCCCGTGCCTATGGGTTGGAGTTGGTGAAGATGGTTCATGAAAAAATGGGGTTAAGGTTGGGGGATGAGGCGGTTCCGAGTACAAGTTTTGCGGGATTGTTGGGGCAAGCACAGTATGGGGGGGATTTTGTCCGCTTTGATGCTGGCGAAAGGTATCAAATGATGTTGGGGGGCTTGTGTGCGGAGAGTAGTCAGCGGATTTTAAATCTCGATTTGGGGGAAAAGTTGGCATTTTTAGGGGCTACTTTTGCGGTTGCTGATCCGGTGCAGGTTGTGACGAGTTATGAGCAACTTTATACGGAGCAGGTGGCCCAAGAGCCGGAAGCGTTGCGGGAGTTTTCGTTGCAATTTCTCACGCCTACGGCGTTTTCGCAGCAGCGTTTACATTTGCCGTTGCCTGTGCCGACGTTGATGCTGCGGAGTTGGCTGGAGCGGTGGAATCATTTTGCGCCGGTTTTTTTGGGGGGGGATGAGTTGGTGCAATATTTTGGGGAGGCGATCGCTCTCAAGCGTCATCAGATCCGCACGCGGACGCATTCTCTGCACCGGGGTTATCTGAATGGGTTTGTGGGGGATGTGACGATTCAAGTGCTTACCCGTACTGATCCGCTGTTGGCGAATGTGGCGCATTTGTTGGTGAACTATAGCCAGTTTGCGGGAACGGGGATGAAAACTCGTTTGGGAATGGGTAAGGTTGTTGTGTTGAATGCTGATGGGTGATCAATAATGAAGGGGAGTTTTAGGTTATGTTCACGGCTGTTCAAAGAATTGTTGAGAAGTATCAAGCTTTGGGGATTATGAAGGCGGGTGAAATTTTGCTTGAGCCTTCGGTGGCTTTGTCTTTAATGCAGGAGCTTCAGCAAGAGAATAATCGCATTTATGGTGTGGATTTTTGGTATTATCGGGATGGTCAGCTTGTTGAGGATTTCAACTCTTTGGATCTGAGTGATGTTAAAGATCCGCAGGCGGCTGCAAGAATTACGCAGGTCTTTTTGTCTGAATATTTACCGAAAAATATTGTGTTGGTTTCTTTGGTTTTTGATGATGATTAGTGGTCAATATCAGAGGGGGAAAATAGAAACCGGGTTGAGTTGATCGGTTTGTTTGTGGTCGAGGCTATGCCAAAAACCCGGTTTCTTCATCGCAAAATAACCTGTAGGGGCGCAATGCTTGCGCCCTCCGGGTTTCAGTCCCCTTGGCGGGGATTTTAGAATTGTGACTCAGGATTCACAGTCCTGATGATTACACCGATGGGGTTTCAGTCCCCTTGGCGGGGATTTTAGCGTTGTAACCTCTTATCGTCCCGGTGATCCTAAACCCTATACGTTTCAGTCCCCTTGGCGGGGATTTTAGCGTTGTGACTTTCTCCATCGTCCCGATGTTCCGGCCTCTAACATGTTTCAGTCCCCTTGGCGGGGATTTTAGCGTTGTGACGTTGAAGAAGCAATCGAAACCGTTAATGCTGTCACGTTTCAGTCCCCTTGGCGGGGATTTTAGCGTTGTAACAGGGTGCAAAAACTGCTACGCCGAGGGTGTGGCGTTTCAGTCCCCTTGGCGGGGATTTTAGCGTTGTAACGGGATTTGATGGATTCTTGTGGCGCAACCGAACCGTTTCAGTCCCCTTGGCGGGGATTTTAGCGGTAACAAACCTATGAAACACAGGATTTTATCGAGTACCGGTTTCAGTCCCCTTGGCGGGGATTTTAGCGTTGTAACGTCGCACCGTCAATACCCAAGCAAGGGAGGTCTAATGGTTTCAGTCCCCTTGGCGGGGATTTTAGCGTTGTAACGTTTCCGTTCCGCACTCCCACTGAGAGACTGCCTGGTTTCAGTCCCCTTGGCGGGGATTTTAGCGTTGTAACTTTTTCAGCGAATTTTCGGCGGCCCCAGTATGGAGTTTCAGTCCCCTTGGCGGGGATTTTAGCGTTGTAACTCTGGTGGCGGGGCTTGTTGACGACATTGCGGTACTGTTTCAGTCCCCTTGGCGGGGATTTTAGCGTTGTAACTGCCTACCTTTACCTTGCCACCGATGGCACGGGGTTTCAGTCCCCTTGGCGGGGATTTTAGCGTTGTAACTGGGAATTTACCGAGGTTGAATTTAAACCGGGGACGTTTCAGTCCCCTTGGCGGGGATTTTAGCGTTGTAACCAGACCAGCATCTTCTCCGAGGGCAAACATGGGGAGTTTCAGTCCCCTTGGCGGGGATTTTAGCGTTGTAACGAGGGGATCGGAACAATTGGAACATTTGGGGCAGGTTTCAGTCCCCTTGGCGGGGATTTTAGCGTTGTAACGTAACACGACGCTCTGCATCCTCCCACCATTGCCAGGTTTCAGTCCCCTTGGCGGGGATTTTAGCGTTGTAACCAAAAGTTACCACTGCAAAATTGCCTTCACTAATCGTTTCAGTCCCCTTGGCGGGGATTTTAGCGTTGTAACACGATTAACGCTGAAGTTGATACTGAGGGTGTTATGTTTCAGTCCCCTTGGCGGGGATTTTAGCGTTGTAACCTTGAACAGTCTTTTTGAATGCCACGAAGCGATCGTTTCAGTCCCCTTGGCGGGGATTTTAGCGTTGTAACGCAAAAATGCCGCCCGACGATAAGCACACAATTCAGGTTTCAGTCCCCTTGGCGGGGATTTTAGCGTTGTAACCTATGATGGTAGAAGCAGGTTGGATTTATTACGGTGTTTCAGTCCCCTTGGCGGGGATTTTAGCGTTGTAACCCACCGGGCGACATTCTTCACCGAGATGATCCCTGTTTCAGTCCCCTTGGCGGGGATTTTAGCGTTGTAACGGTGCTGTATCGCTCTCCCCGTCAGGGTTTGGGTTTCAGTCCCCTTGGCGGGGATTTTAGCGTTGTAACGCCCTGATGACCGCCTTACCTGTGAGGATACCGGGGTTTCAGTCCCCTTGGCGGGGATTTTAGCGTTGTAACTACTATTCTGGATTTTAGTATTGGGAATATCCTGCAGTTTCAGTCCCCTTGGCGGGGATTTTAGCGTTGTAACTCAACATCCTCAACCTTGGAGGCCGCCAACTCTTGAGTTTCAGTCCCCTTGGCGGGGATTTTAGCGTTGTAACCGCCCCCGATTTGTGAGCAAGAAAATTACCGCAGAGGGTTTCAGTCCCCTTGGCGGGGATTTTAGCGTTGTAACCAAGAAACCCGTGAAGGTATGGCTAAATTTATGATGTTTCAGTCCCCTTGGCGGGGATTTTAGCGTTGTAACTATTCATATCGGGGTGAGTTAGTCCACAATATGATTGTTTCAGTCCCCTTGGCGGGGATTTTAGCGTTGTAACGGTAAATAATGGCTTTCAACCCTAACAAAATGGTTTCAGTCCCCTTGGCGGGGATTTTAGCGTTGTAACTATTTAGACGCTACAAGCACTGCAAAATGGCTATGGGTTTCAGTCCCCTTGGCGGGGATTTTAGCGTTGTAACGAAAAAACGGGGACAATGGCTGACATTCTATAGGGTTTCAGTCCCCTTGGCGGGGATTTTAGCGTTGTAACAACGGATTAACGGTTTAGGATTCTCATTCACAGGGGTTTCAGTCCCCTTGGCGGGGATTTTAGCGTTGTAACTTTTGTACACAAATCATCCGTCAGCTAAGTACAAAGTTTCAGTCCCCTTGGCGGGGATTTTAGCGTTGTAACCACAGATAAAACACATAAATTCAAAGAGGAGTTGGAGTTTCAGTCCCCTTGGCGGGGATTTTAGCGTTGTAACGTTGGCCCGTTGCAAGCTCACCACCTCCTGAAGGGTTTCAGTCCCCTTGGCGGGGATTTTAGCGTTGTAACTAAGATAAGGCAAGATAGCTCAACTACGGCGACAGGTTTCAGTCCCCTTGGCGGGGATTTTAGCGTTGTAACGGTATGTTTTTTCCACTGCCTGACGAATTTTGACGTTTCAGTCCCCTTGGCGGGGATTTTAGCGTTGTAACGTTGACTAAAAAGCCAACAATCTCCAAGATGGCTGTTTCAGTCCCCTTGGCGGGGATTTTAGCGTTGTAACTCAGCCCCAAAACGTCTAGGGCTGAGAGTTTAAAGTTTCAGTCCCCTTGGCGGGGATTTTAGCGTTGTAACCCCGTTAATTATGAGGTGGCAGATACCACGGGTTTCAGTCCCCTTGGCGGGGATTTTAGCGTTGTAACATTTTGGCTACTCAGGGAAGCGATGCAACGAGGGGTTTCAGTCCCCTTGGCGGGGATTTTAGCGTTGTAACCTAATGCCGTTGCCCCCTCTGGGGTGGTGACATTTGTTTCAGTCCCCTTGGCGGGGATTTTAGCGTTGTAACAGATGTTACCGATTACCAAACCCTCACTCCTGATGTTTCAGTCCCCTTGGCGGGGATTTTAGCGTTGTAACTATCCCGCTCCACCGGCCATTCAGCCCAATTTTTAGTTTCAGTCCCCTTGGCGGGGATTTTAGCGTTGTAACTGTGGTGTGGTTACGAGTCTGGCCATGGCGCGTTTCAGTCCCCTTGGCGGGGATTTTAGCGTTGTAACAGCGCCCTCCAGAACCCTTGCCCGGCAAAGCTTTCAAGACCAACTTGCGCGAACCTCGAAAAACTTGCCCCTTCAGTCCCCCCATCATACCCCCAAACCTCCCCAAAAAACAACCAAAACCCCAAAAAAATCAACCCTTCCAGCAACCTGCGCGAACCCCCCCAGAAACTCACCACCACTCCAGGTTCGCGCCAAACCCCCCACCAACAAACACAAAAGAGGGGCGAAAATACTCGCCCCCCTAAAAAATTAGCCTTCAGCTAACTGCACCTTAACAACGCGGTTCACCGCCTCATCAACCTTCGGCAAATGTAAAGTCAAAATGCCATCCTTGAAATTCGCCGTCACCTTATCATTTTGGATCGCCACCGGGAGTGAAATCACCCGTTTAAATTGGCCATAGCGGAATTCAGAATGGTAAATTCCCTTTTCCTCACCTTGGTTTTCACTGCGATACTCACCCGTAATCGACACCAGATCCCGCGTCACACTGATATCCACATCTTGAGCCGCAATCCCCGGCAATTGCGCCCGCAAAATCAATTGATCTTCTGCATCTTTAAGTTCAACCGCCGGTTTCCACAGCGCCGCCTCAGCGAGGCCATTATTCGCCACTTCTTCAAAAAGGTGATCCATTTGGCGACGCAAAGTATCAATTTCAGAGAAGGGTTGCCAACGAATGAGAGCCATAATTCAAACCTCCAAAAAATGCATTGCAATCTTTGCTTGACAATGACATCATCGCTAATTTCTTCTCACTTTTGCAGTCGCAAACACCGAATCTGGAAGGGCAAAAAACCGTAATTCAGCGAGGGCGAAAAATTTTTCGCCCCTACAGGGTGGCTTTGGCCCGTTGGGTGGCTAACTGTTGGCGGATCTGCTGGTGGTAATCCTTCGTGATGGGGTAGAAACGGGTCAGGACAATGCCCAGGCAAAGGATGAGGATGGGCAACGGGCCGACGACCAGACGAATGGCCAACAAAGCCGTATCCGGCTGGATGGGGATCGGTTGACTGGGGAGCCGCTCGATAAATCCGGCGATTTGTAACCCTTGACCCACCAAAAACACCGCAAACGCTAACCCCAACTTTTGCAACAACACCATAAACCCATAAAACAACCCCTCCCGCCGTTGGCCGCTGTGGAGTTCGTCGTATTCAATCACATCGGGAACCATCGACCAGGGAATGAGATAGGCCACTGATACCCCCATCCCGGCTAAGATCGCTAGGCTGTACATTAAGCCCGTTTGACCCGGTTGCAGTAGCGATAGGCCCCCTTGGGCCACGATCCAAATTGCCGTCCCTAGGTAATAGACCTTTTTTTTGCCCAGGTGATTACTCACCGGCCGCCATACAAACAACATTCCGAGGGCCGTTCCTTGGACGGCGATCGCCACCATCGGGAACGATTCCTCCGGCATCCCCATCCAACTCACCACAAAATAAATCAAAATTGAGGCGGTTAACTGCACCGCTAACCAGGAGCAGAGATAAATGCCAATAATGTAGAGAAAGGGGCGGGTATTAAAAACCACTTTTAACTGACTCAAAATGGGCAGACTGGGCTGGGCAGCGGAGCGCGATCGCGCCTGACTCGCCGCCTCGCCAATCAGATGGGCTTCGGGACGGTTAAAAATCATCGTCAGCCCAAAGGCGATCAACAGGATACCCAACAACAACCCCGCTAAAGCATTCCAATTGAATAGCCCCCGCAGAGTCGCCACAATCCCCCCCGTCAGTCCAAGGGTTCCCACCGTGACTAAGCCATAGCCTAAATTCCGTCCCCAGGTTTTCGGCAGGATCGGATCTGCCCCCCGCTCCCGCATCCGCAGCGCACACCAGAGAATCGCCACCACCGCAATTAAAGAGCAGAGCAATCCCAAGGATTGGAACCGTTGGAGGGGATCATCGGGGTAGAGGCTAAACATGATCTGCGCGATTACCAACGACAGGATACTGCCCCCGATGGAAAAGGCCATACGAAAACTATTGAGGGAGGTGCGCTCGTTGTAGTCCTCCGTCAGTTCCGGCGTGAGGGCGGTATAGGGGAGGTTGACGGCGGTGTAAATCAGGTGAAAGAAAATGGCGATCGTGACATAGTAGGCAAACAGGCCCCATTGATTCGTGGTGGGGTCGGGGCTGAATTGGGGGATTTGCCATTGCAAATAAAAACAAATCCCAAAGGGAATCGCGCCCCCCACCATCCAGGGAATCCGCCGCCCCCAACGGGTACGGGTGCGATCGCTCCAAATTCCGGTGAGGGGGTCGTTAATCGCATCCCAAATTTTGCCGATGGCGAGGACGGAACTGGCTAAACCGGCGGGGAGGCCGGCGACGTTGGTGAAGAAGAAGAGCAGGAAAAAGATCAAGACATTGGCACTCATGGCAGTGCCGAGATCCCCCGCACCGTAGGCCAGCTTGGTGGTAAACGTGAGACGTTCGTTAACGATGGGGGGATCGGTGTTGAGATCAGGGGATGAGGTCATGGTATGGGGGGGAAAGGCGATCGCATCATCACAAATTCAGCCTTTTGGGCTGAAATTTGCCATACTCAATTGAAATTCTTTTCCCCCACAATATACGGCAGGACTATGGCGGATCTTTATGTGTCTTGGTCGGAGTACCATCTCAAAATTGAACAGTTGGCTGCCCAGATCTATCATTCAGGTTGGGAGTTTAACCAGATTGTTTGCATTGCCAAGGGGGGGTTGCGGCTGGGGGATATCCTGTGCCGCTTGTATAATCGCCCCCTGGCCATCCTGATGGCGGCTTCCTACAGTGGGGAAGGCAATCGCGTCCGGGGAAAAATTCGCTTTTCTGACCATTTGGCAATGACGAGTGAGACATTGGGCGATCGCATCCTCCTCCTCGATGATTTAGCAGATTCGGGCGTGAGCCTGCGGGAATCCCAACGCTGGCTGATGACTCAATATGGCACAGCGGAGACGGAAATTCGCACCGCTGTCCTCTGGTATAAGGCTTGTTCGGTGTGTAAACCGGATTATTACGTTGATTATCTTGCCGATAATCCCTGGATTCATCAACCCTTTGAATATTACGAAGAAACCACCATTGAAGCGATCGCCGCCCGCCATGGGGCCGCCACCCCAGCCCCCTAGGAATGGAGCCAACGGTGGAGGAGCCAACCGAGGATAAACCCTAAGCCCCCGTAGCGGATGATCTGCCAGAAGGGTTCTTTGAAGCTGCGCCATTGGATCAGACGGCTTTCGAGGTTGAGGGCGATCGCCTCAATCTGCCTTTCAATCTGGGCCAGTTCAGTTTTCCAAGCTGGGGGTTGCTTGGTTTTCACCTGTTGCCGCTGGCTTTGCAGTTCCGTCAACGTCGCTTGATCCTGAAGGACTTGGGCAAAACGGTCTTTGAGTTCTTTTAGGGCAGCATCGGCGGCGGCGATCGCCTGTGCAAATTCCTCTTCACCCTCCATGGTTTCCCCCTGATCTGCGTCTCTTTCTATACTGGAGAAGTTCCTCCAGAATTCTCAACCATTTTATGATCCCCGCGTCTTCTCTCAACAATACCCTGCATTCCTCCACCCAAACCCCCTTGGCATTGGCCCAAGCCCTCGCCGCTCAGTTGGCGATCGCCCCCAATGATTGGCATCGTTTAAAGGGCGATCGTCGCGCCCAAGCCCAACAGCAGATCACCGCCGCCCTCGTCTTCCTCCTCAACGACCAACCCCAAGAAGCCCTCACCCATCTTCAGCAAGCCGTCGGCTGGCTCGATCGCTCCCTCAAAGCCCCCCCCTGCCCCACCCACGGCTCCCCCACCCAAATCTCCCTAAAGGATTGAGGGATTTCGCATGGGTATTTTGGCGATTCGGGCTGATGAGCGGGTTAAAGATGTATCTTTCACCGCCGATCTGATTAGCGTTGATCTCATGGATGGACGCACGATTAACGTTCCGCTCATTTGGTATCCAAGACTCTTTAACGCTACACCGGAGCAGCGAGAGGCTTGGCAAATCTGTGGCGGTGGTTATGGCCTCCATTGGGAAGCCCTTGATGAAGACCTCAGCACCGAAGGGATGTTACGCGGCGCACCCGCTCCCCAATCCTGAAAGGATGCCGAATGATGTAGGGGCGTTGGCGTAAGCCTGCCGGAGGCACAAAAATTTTTCGCCCCTATACAGATCAATCGTATAAACAGATTTCCAATCACCCGAAAAAATCGGCTAAAAAAAAGCGTTAACGCCAAAGGGAGCGTTCACGCTTAACTCGTTTTGAAAGCCTCAGTTGGGTTCCTTCTCGGTTCCAATGGACTTGATCAAAAATTTGATACAACAGGCATAGCCCCCGCCCGCCCTCAGAACATTCATCGGGTAATAGATCCTCAGGATTCGCCGGACAACGGGGGGTTGCACAAAAGCCCTCCCCTTGATCGGTGATCACCCAAGAATAGAGATCATCGGCAATGGAAAACTGGACAGAAACCTGCTTACTGGGATCTAGCCCATTACCATGCTTGGCCGCATTGACTAACGCCTCTTGAAGGCCTAGGCGCAGTTCCGGCTCATATTCTGGAGGAACTTTAGCAAGGAGCAGGTCAAGAATGGGACAAAGGTAGAGCGTTGAAGCGAAGCTCATCGTCTGCCAGTCTTGTTTCCGGGTTGGCAAAGAAATCGCAATCACACGAAATGACCTCCAGCTTTAAAAATACAAATGAATTTGGGCGTTTTACCCCACAGATTGCCTCGAACAGGGGCGATTCAAGGGTAGGCGAGCAAAAATCCAACGCAGTTTTGAGCAATCATGAGTGGAATTGGCTAGAGATAAAAGACTAATGGGTGAAGCGTTTGCCAGTTGTACCTCCACAGCGCAACGACGATGGCAATCATGGTTTTAAATCGTCAGTTTGACTTCACCGTTCAGCCTCTACTATAACAAAAATTTTCGGAAAATGGCTAGATCTTACCCATTGACAAATAGTTAATTGTATGCACTTTTTATAATTGGCCCAATAAAGGCAGCGTATTTACACACGCTGCCCTTAAAGGCTGGCTTTACTGAATATCGGTAGTACGGGGATTTCTGTCGCTGCAAACGCAAATTCGCCCTCTCAACAGCCGCAAAACCCGCACATCACCCCCTAGCTCATCGCTTGGATGATGTAGTCAAAATAGGGAGCTGTGGCTTCCGCATCTTCACTGGTCAGGACACCGAGGGCGGCATCTTTCAGGCAACGCACGGCTTCCACCATGCCCGCGACAGGCACTTCGAGGGCGTTGTACATTTCCTTCACCCCGATTAAACCGATGGTTTCGATGGGGCCTTTATCCCCGGCTAACACCCCGTAGGTGATCAGCCGCAGATACCAGCCGTAATCTCTCAAGCAGAGGGCCCGTTGTTTCTGGCCAAAGGCGTTGCCGCCGGGGGCGATGAAGTCGGGTCGTTTCCGCCACAGTTCTTTGCTGGCTTTTTCGACAATCTTTTTTTCATTTTCAGCAAGGCTTTCGGCGATGCGAATGCGCTGCATACCCGTTTCTAAAAAGCTGCCAATGCTCCGGAGTTCGCCGCTACTGGGGTAGCGGAGTTGATCATCGGCTTTGAGAATAACTTGGCTAACTACGCTCATCTTATTGTGATAGATTCAAATACCACCTGTTAGTTTAGCGACAGTTGGCAATTCTCAGGAAGTGAACCCCCTTGGACTGCGGGATTCCGTCGCCTGCCTGTAATATTTTGTAATAAAACCCCTATGTCTGACCCCGCCAACCTGTGGCAACAGGGCCATTTGCTCGATGTGGATGTTGTTGATCTGAGCGATCGCGGTGATGGGGTGGCCCGTTGGGGCGATCGCGTTATCTTTATCCCTGATACTGTACCGGGCGATCGCCTTCAAGTGCGGCTCACCCATGTTAAGCCCCAATACGCCCACGCCAAGCTTGTTGAACTCCTCACCCCTTCTCCCCAGCGGATTCGCCCCCGCTGTATTGTGGCGGATAAATGTGGGGGCTGTCAGTGGCAACACATTGACGATGCCGCCCAAGGGGAGGCCAAGGTGAACTTGCTCACCCAAGCGCTGCAACGGATTGGCGGTTTTCAAGATTTGGCGATCGCCCCCCTTCTCAGTGGTGATCCCCTGCATTACCGCAACAAGGCCACCTATCCCCTCAGCCGCTCCAGCCACAACCAAGGGGTACAGGCGGGCTATTACCGCAAGGGAACCCATCAGGTGGTGAATTTGAATCAATGCCCAGTGCAGGATCAACGCCTTGATCCCCTCTTGGCAGAGGTGAAGCAGGATATTGCCAGCCAAGGCTGGAGCATTTACAACGAAGAACGCCACCAGGGACGATTACGCCATTTGGCTCTGCGCATTGGCCGGCGTACCGGAGAAATGCTCTTAACGCTGGTGAGTACGGAGGAAACCTTAACGAATATTGAGGAGCAGGCCCAAGCTTGGATGACCCGCTATCCTGACCTGGTGGGGGTCTGCATTAACCACAATCCCCAGCGCAATAACATCATTTTTGGCCCCGATACCTATACGATCGCTGGTCGTTCCTATTTGGCGGAACAGTTCGCGGGGTTGACGCTCCATTTGCGGCCGGAAACATTTTTTCAGGTGAATACGGAGGTGGCGGAACAATTGTTAGGGGTGATTGAGCGACAGTTGCAGTTACAGGGAAATGAGGTGCTGTTGGATGCCTATTGTGGCATTGGTACGTTTACGCTGCCCCTAGCGCGGCAGGTACAGCGGGCCATTGGCGTGGAATCCCAAGCTACGGCCATCACCCAAGCTAAAGCCAATGCCAAGCTGAACAATATTCAGAATGTGCAATTTTATGCCCAAACCGTGGAAAGTTGGGTGTACGACAGAGAAGGAATTGCTGATGTGGTGATTCTTGATCCGCCGCGCAAAGGGTGCGATCGCACCGTCCTCGATAGTCTGCTCCGACTCCAACCCGCCCGCATTGTCTATGTCAGTTGCAAACCCAGCACCCTAGCACGGGATCTTCAGCACCTTTGCAGTACCGGGCAATACAAAATTGAGCACATTCAACCGGCGGACTTTTTCCCCCAAACCCCCCACGGGGAGGCGGTGGCCTTCCTAGAGCGGGTCACGGCGGAATAGAGCGCGGTACACCGGCTGGCCTTTGCGGAATGTGGCCAGTTCCCGCTCGGTGGGAACGGGGAGGGGATTTTCCGCCAGCCAGGGTTCTGAATGGGTGCGGGTAAAGGCGGCGTGAGTGTGGAATTGATCCGCCATTTCCTGGGCGATCGCCCCCACATCGGACTGCACAAACACCCGCGCCCCTAAGGGCAAAATTTCCGCTAACAATCCCACCAATTCCGGCTGCACCACCCGGCGTTTGGCGTGGCGTTGCTTAAACCAAGGGTCGGGGAATTGGATCGAGACCCATTGAATGCTTTGGGGGGGGAGAGATTGGGCGATCGCCCCTCCATCCCGATTCACATTGCAGAATAAATAATGCAAATTATCCAAACCCCGCTGATCGCGAATCCGATTCGCCTCCGCCACCAGCGGCTCCCGAATCTCCAAACCCAGGAAATTCCAATCCCCTTGGGTTTCCGCCATCGCCAGCGTAAACCGTCCCCGCGCACAGCCAATATCCAAATGGAGGGGCCGGTTGAGATCGCCATAAACCTCGCTCCAATCGGGCAAAGTGACGGGTTGCTGATATTTCTGACTAAGGGGATTAACGTGCTGACGGACGCGGACTCTGGGCATGGGTGAGAAGTGGGAAGTGGGAAGTGGGAAGTAGGGGCGAAAGGTTTAATTTTTGCGCCCCTAACCCGATCAATCGTACCATTGAATCGATAGGCCCCCACTGGCCCCCGAAGACCAGCCCAAATCAATCCCCACAAATTTCATCGCTGATTGCCCAACGGATCCGCAAACGTGTTCATTTCACCCCCGCCCACCCGTTGATAACTTTGCGGCTGATTGGCGGCATTGAGGGGCTGCTCCCGGCGTTGATTGCTGGAGACTGGCGTTTGTGCCTGGGGTTGAACCGTGGGAACCGTGGGCGTATCGCGACGGCCCGTAGGGGCGGGCATTGGGACAACCGTCGGCGTGGAAGTGGCATTGCGACTGGTGCGACTCGGAGGCGGCGTGGGGGCCAACGTACCATCAGGGTTGAGATTCCCCATCGTCCCTGAATGACTGGGATTACTGACAGGATTATTTAAACCTTGATTATTCGGGTTTTCATAGCGAGAGGGTTGCCCATTGCCATTAGAAGCCGCCGCCTCTGTAGAGGTACTCGGTGGATTGAGGCGATTGAGGGCATCCTGGAGGGGACTGGTGGGGGGAGGCGTGGGATTATTGGCCTTGAGGGCCGTTTCTAATGCCGAGGGGGTAGGGGTTGCTGTTGGGCTGTTGGTTGCCGTTCCATCCGCAGGATCAGCTTCAGCCGGGGGCGGACTAAAAAAGGGATTATTGGCATCCTCCCGCACCTCCTCGGCATTTTGGGACTCCATGAACTGATCTAAGAGGCTCGGTTCATCACTCTCATTCAGGTTTACAGGCTTTTCCCCACTGCCCGTATAGTCACTGCCCGATCGCCCAAACCAAAAGGACAAATCCCCCGACTCCGCATCCTGCTCTAAGTCAGCCCGGCTTAAATTCGGGTTGAGCTTCAAAATATGCTCAATCCAAGGGTTATCCTCCCGGCTTTCCGACAACCAGTTGGGGTTTTGGCTATAACTCCACAGCGAGCCACTCAGCAACACTGTCACCACTGCCGGAATGATGATACTCGGCCGCTTATAGAAGGGGGGCGGCGCGACGTGAACCTCAAGGTGAGGGTGATGGGGATGATGGGAAGGGGACTGATGGGGCTGCATGGCCGTAAATTCCAGTTGCACCGATACCTTCAGTTTAGGCCATCCCTCTCGAATCGGCCCCTACCGGGCCACTTGTAACAGAATACCGCCCCCTAAAACTAAGCCCAAAACATTGGTTAACCAAGCGGCGGGAATGGGGTCTAGCACGCCTGCCACCCCTAAGGCTCCGGTGGTGGTGAAGAGCGTGTAATAGCAGAAAATCATCACCACACTAATCGCAAAACTGGTGGCCTTTCCCCCTTGCGATCGCGTCCCTAACGCCGCCCCCACCAAGCCAAAAATCAAACAGGCAAAGGGAAAGGAAACCTTTTGATGGAGCCGCACCATGATTTTGCGCCGCTCCTGGGGATCGCCCCCTTGATCGAGAATTTTTAAGTATTCCCGGGCTTCGGCGATCGTCATTTCCGTATTATCCCGCACCCGTTGGGCCAGATCAAAGGGGGTGCTGGGCAGTTGCAACTGTTCCCGTTCAAACCGGAGGATATTGCGAAAGGAACCATCGTTAGAGAGGAGATAAATCACACCATTGAAAAAATCCCAGCGGTTCCGGCCGGGATCCCATTGAGCCGATTCCGAGGTGATGATCTGGCTGACTGTGCCTTCACTGCGATCGATCACCGTCAGGTTGTGCATCGCATTGCCATCATACTGTTCGGCATAGAAGAGCCGTTTTAAAACCTGGCGATGTCGTCCTTGGTCATCGACGATTTCCCCATATTCCGGGTAAAAAATATTGTTTTCTTGGAAATTGGGGCGATCGCCCGTTAAAGCCTGTTCCAAGGTGAGGGCGGCGTAATAATTAGCCCGGGGAACCACCACATCATTGAATAAAAACGTCAGGATCGTGACCGCCAAACTAATGATCACCGCCGGGAAAACAATGCGATAGACACTGGTTCCCACACTCCGCAGGGCAATCAATTCACTATCCGCCGCCAAACGGCTATAGGCCATCAATGTGGCCAAGAGGATCGACATCGGGAAAGCATAGGCAATGAACTGGGGCGCACTCAACAGCGCCACCTGCATCGCCACCGATAGCGGCAAACCAAACTCCGTCACCCGCCGCACCAAGTCAAACAACACCCCCACCGCAAACCCCAGGGAAGAAAACAACCCCACCCCAAACAGAAAGGGGGCCATAATTTCGCTGATGATGTAGCGATCGAGGACGGAACCGGGGAAAGTAAAGCGGGGAAATCCGAAAGCCATAGGGTCAGCGGTACAGAGAAAGAGGTGAACTAAATGCGAAAATCCTCACCTAAATAATATTGACGCACGAGGGCATTATTGTAGAGTTCATCCCCCGTGCCAGCGGCAAGAATTTCGCCCTCCCGCATGATATAGGCGCGGTCGGTAATGGCGAGGGTTTCCCGGACGTTGTGATCGGTGATTAAAATCCCCATGGGGCGATCGCGCAGTTGGGCCACCATTTTTTGAATTTCCGAAACCGCAATGGGGTCAACCCCGGCAAAGGGTTCATCCAGTAAGAGGAATTCCGGGCCATCGCTGCCAGTGGCCAGGGCGCGGGCCAATTCTGTCCGCCGCCGCTCCCCCCCAGAAATGTGGCGACTTTTCGTTCTCGCTACTTGTTCGAGGCGAAATTCCCCCAGGAGTGTATGGAGGCGACGATGGCGTTCCTTGGGGGAAAGGGGCCCCTGTTGGAGCACCAGTTCAATATTTTCCTGTACCGTTAGGTTGCGAAAAATACTGGCCTGTTGGGTGAGGTAGCCGATGCCCAGGTGCGATCGCTCGTTTAAGGAGAGTTTGGTGATTTCCCGATTGTTCAGCCAAACGGAGCCATCATTGGGCCGGATCAACCCGGTGGCCATGTAGAAAGTGGTGGTTTTCCCTGCGCCATTGGGCCCCAAAAGTCCGACAATTTCCCCTAAAGAAACCTGGACGCTGACCTGATTGACCACAACCCGCTTACCGTAGGACTTTTTAACATTTTTGAGGTAGATGGTCATGGGCTGCTATTGGCCGCTCTCCGGTTGTTTTAAGGCCGGTTTGGGGTTGAATGTGGGGGTTGGGGGGCCAGCGGGGGGGGTAGCGGGGGCTTCGGGGTCGGAGATGATATAGATCGATTCCACTTGCCGATTGGCTTGGGGCGTGGCCACAAACCGCCCTTCATCGATGAGATAGGTAATCGTTTCCCCCCGAATGCTGTTGCCCTCCTGGAGGACGTAAACATTCCCCGTCATGACAATGCGCTGCTCGCGGCTGAAGTATTGGGCCTGGGCAGAAGTGGCTTGAATTTGGCGGGCGGGATAATCAACGCGGACATTGCCGGTGGCGGTGATAATCCCGGTGATTTGGTCGGCTTCTTGGCGGTCAGAGCGGACGGTGATCGCCCGGCCATCCTGGGCGATCGCCCCTGGCATCATCGTTGAGAGGGCGATCGCCCCCCCTGTGCCAATGGCAAAAAGGGTAGCCAATAATTGACTGGTCTGGTGTTTGAGCATGAGCATAATTTCAACCCGATAAAAATCTCCCAAGGCTTCTAGATCTGCTTTTCAGCTTTCCAGTTCCCCATCCGGTGGAGAATGGCAAGGGATGATCTGAGGGAGAGGGGTAGGCCCTAGTTCTATCCTATCGGAGGACTGTTGGAGATGGTGTAGTAAATTTAGCCCTGCGGTCATCAATTGGGCCACATCAATGCCCCCATAATCCGGTTGATAATCCCGCAGTCGTCGCACCCCTTCCCCCAAGAGCATCACCGCTCCCCGTCGGTTCTCGTTTTCCAGGTGGTAGCAGGCGACGGCCACTTGGAGAATACCCTGATAAAAGGTTTTTTCTGGTTCTAGGGCCTCAAACCAGAGGGCTTCGAGGGTATCGTGGCAGGCGTAAAATTCCCCTCGATTGAATTGGGCGATCGCATCTTCAAAGGCAGTGGGCAGCATGGGGGTAATGGTGAGGATCCCCCCTGCCCCCCTTAAAAAGGGGGGTTCTGAATATTCAACCCCCTGATGAAGGGGGTCGGCGTAGCCGGGGGGATCGTGAGCATTAAGGCAAAGCGGGATCCCCCCTGCCCCCCTTAAAAAGGGGGGTTCTGAATATTCAACCCCCTTATGAAGGGGGTCGGCGTAGCCGGGGGGATCGTGAGCATCTAAACGAAGTGGGTTTAACCCGCCAAACTTTCCCGAACCTTGATGATTTCTTCCATCGTGATATCCTGCTTATCCCCAGCAAAATCATTATCAGGGGTAATAAACAGCATACAGTGGCATTCCTTGCGCTCCCGCATCGGCACACAGGGGCAATTCCAATAGGCAGCTTTGACTTCCGCTTCTTTGTCCTCGTAGTGACGGCAAGGACAAAGGGGCGAACCCAATTCATCCTTATGGCGGGCTAATCCTTCAATCACCACAGCCGTCACGGAGGGATCAATACAAAAATAGGTATCTGTCCGTTTAGCGTAGGTTTCAGAAAAGCTTTTCATCGCTTCGAGGGTCTTCTCGGTGTTGGAAGACGAACCGTTGGCAGAAGTCATAGGATTCTATAGGGTTAATACTGGATGTTCCCTAAGGATTGTACCATTTTCGGGGTTGGCTCCGGGGCAGCACAAGAGGGGGAGGGGCAAAAAATTGCAATCTTGCCTCGTTCCTTGGCTCTGCCAAGGAATGCCCTCATGGAGGCTCTGCCTCCATTCGTCAGGCCGCACGAGAGGCAATATTTAGGCTTCCTCAGCCAGTTCTGCATCAATCTCCACTAATAACTGCGAGGCGAGGGTGTAAAGCTCCCGGTGGCAGGGGCCATTACTGGCCATTAAGCCCCCCCATTGATTGACATCCCCTTGGTTGTAGCGCAGTTCTGCCCCTGTAAAACTGGTGAACTGGCCCCCCGCTTCCGTGAGAATCAATTCCGGCGCGGCAAAATCCCAATCCTTGGGGGCGGATTTCCCAGAGAGGGAAATGTAAACATCGGTGCGTTGTTCGAGAATCGTCGAAATTTTACAGCCCACACTGCCGACATATTGGCGATCGCCAAAGGGCATCCGCTCTAACATTTTATTCAGCCGTAGATCGCGATGGCTGCGACTGGCCACCAACACCAGATCCTCAATGCGGCTATGGCTGGAGGGACGGATGGGGGTACGGTGGCGATCGCGCCCCTCTGCCGTTGTCCCTTGACCCTTAATCGCAAAATAGAGCTTTTCCGTTTCCGGGATGACGACAATGCCAATTTGGGGCCGGCCTTGGTAGGTGAGGGCGAGGTGAATGGCATATTCGCCAGTTTTTTCAATAAAATCCCGCGTCCCATCCAAGGGATCGATAATCCAAACCCAATCCTCCGGTTTGGCTTCCATCTTCACCAAATCATAGGTTTCCTCACTGAGGTAGCCAAAAGGTTCATCTGTTAATTGGGCTTGGAGATGTTCGAGAATATAATGATTGGCGGCCAGATCCGCCGCTGTCACCGGATCGCCGGTTTTATCCTGGATGTTGAGATCCCCCTCGCCCCGGTAATAGGCCCGCAGCACATCCGCCGCACCCCAAGCCACATCACAGGCGATCGCCCCAATCTCAGCCAGTCGATTCTCAATCATCACAACTACCGATAAAAACTCAGTTCCCATTCTATTACCACCCTTGGTGTGTCGATCTGGGAGATGTGCTCAAATACCCTTAAAAATACCCTTAATGCGTAGGGGCGAAAAATTTTGTGCCTCCGGCAGGCCTACGCCAACGCCCCCATACCTCTCAATGCTCCCGCCAAATTCCGTTTTAAAACAAAGGGGAAGGTTTCCCTTCCCCTTTGCGTTTTGAAACTTGGTAAATCCAAGATCAAACATTGGTAGATTGCTGTTCTAGAGAGAGCCATCATTGAAATTGTTAGAACTAGAAGTATTGTCGAGCCAATCAAAAATGCGATCCAACTGCTCGAGCGTGATTAAGCCGTATTGCCAAAGAATCATGGGGAACGAGCCAGGATGCTTCTCAAAAGACCGCTGGGCGATGGCAATTGAATCTTTGGAAAGGGCTAATTCATCGTGTAAGAACTTGATTAAACGCGGATAGGTTCCAGTTTGCATTGTTAATATCACCTCCTGATGACTGTTGTTGATTGTGGATGGTAGGGTTAAAAGCCGATGGGCAACTCGGCCACTGTCTGATCTGTCCACTATCAGCGGATCGCAAACAAAGCCTGAAAACAGATCAATCCTGATCTGGTCTGGCTAGATCCCCCCTGCTCAGGATGAAGCCGTCGAATCCATGGATCAATTTACCCTCATCGCCCCCAATCTGAAAATCAGCAGGGGAGCCAAAGGGTCAAGCCCGATAGACGGCACACCGTTGCAGGCGGCTCTATCGATCTGAATTGCGTGTGGCGGCTTGAAAACTGGCTGGGCTTGAGCCACGCTCACCGGGGAAAGTGGGGCTAAAAAGCACCGGCAACCCCAATAAACCGGGGGAATCAAACCGAAGCGATGGGGGATCTTAATCAGATAGTGTAGCCGATTTTACACTATGCGGGATCTTTTGCAACCCCTAAGGCGATAAAAATTCTAATTCAACCCCATCACCCACCGCCAACCCCATCGCTTCCGCCCGGCCCCCCCGCAATTCAATGACATGATCCACCAATTGATCCGGGCCATAGGTGGGGCAGGGTTCACCGCTACAGCCGGGAACATTTTGAGCAATCTCAATAATTTCCCCCTGATAGATAAAGACCATATCTAAACCAATCGGCACATTTTTCATCCAAAAGGAAACCTGACGGGGGGGGTCAAAGGGAAAAATCATGCCGCGATTGTCCGGTAAGGATTCTGCTTGCCGAAACATTAAGCCCCTTGCTTGCTCCTCTGGTGTGGTGGCCACTTCTAGCTCAATGGCAAGATCCACCGCTTCAAAACGGGCGATCGCCCCAATCGGTAACAATTGCGGAGTTGTATAGGGTTCAATGACAAATTCTTTGGCCACCGTGGGGCTGGGGGTGGGGACAGACTCCACCTCTAGGGGTGAGCAGCCGAAAAAACTCAGGCTTAATCCCACCATCAACACCACAATTTGTTTTTGCTTGTTTTGTTCACGCATCGGCTTATGGAAATGGAATGGCGATCGCCGGGCCGGGGAAGGTTAAGCATCTCGCAGAACATACCCTACACCCCGCACGGTTTGAATCAGACGTTTTTCTCCCTCATCTTCAATTTTGAGACGGAGATAGCGGATATACACCTCAATGACATTAGATTCCCCGACAAAATCATAGCCCCAAACATTTTCTAAAATTTGCTCGCGAGTGACCACATCACGGGGATGGAGCATCAGATATTTCAGGAGTTCAAACTCCTTCATCGTTAGATCAAATTCCCGATGATTGCGGATCGCCCGTCGGGTGGTGAGATCCAGCACCAAATCCCCAAAGCGTAACTGCTCCTCATTTTCCTGAGGGGGTTGGAGGTAGAACTGAATTTGCGAAAGGACGCGATCGCTCCGGTAAGGTTGCACCAAATAGTCATCCCCCCCCGCCTCCAAACAGGCTACCCGGTCTTCAACCCGCTCCATCGCCATGAAAAACAAAATCGGCAAGGTTTGGCCCTGCCTGCGCCATTGGCGACAGAGATGCAAGGCCGCTTCCCCCAGTTGGATGTGATCAATGACCACCAACGCTGGTTTCAAGGCCGTGAACTGCTGGGCCACCCGGTTCAAGCTCTCACTCACCACCGGGTCATAACCCGCCGCCAAGAGATCCTGTTCGATCTGTTGACCAAAGCGGCTATCGGTCGTCACCACCAACACACAGGGCAATTCGTTGATCATCACATCCCTTCCCTTGAACCCTGAATTTGAGCAGCCATGGGCCTGTTCCACAGTAGCTAAAATGAGCCGCCATTGCCAAATACCCTAGGGCAATTCTACCGAGGTGGGCTTGGCGATGTGGGGCAGACCCCAGCCCAGTTTTTCCCGGAGGATGCGGAAAAATTCCGGGGATTGGAGGCGGATAAAGCGGGCGGAATAGGGCGATCGCTCCACCCAAACCCGATCCTGGGGCAACACCGGGCAACCGCCATTGCCATCCACCACCATCACCATCGGGTTCGGGGTAGCGGGGAAAATTTGCACCGGGTCAGTTTCGGAGAAAACCAAAGCGCGGGAGGCGAGGGAATGGGGGCAAATGGGCATCAGTTGTAACACCGGCACATCGGGGGTCAGCACCGGCCCCCCTGCACTGAGGGAATAGGCCGTTGATCCCGTTGGCGTGGACAAAATCACACCATCGGCGGCAATGTCAACGGGGGCATGGTGGCCAATTTTAATTTCAAAATGGCACATACTCGTCAGCGGTTCCCGGTGCAACACCATCTCGTTTAAACAGAGGGCTTGCCACAGTAGCGTTTCCTGACGGTACACCTGCACCGACAGCATTGATCGCTCCTCAATCATGCAGTTGCCGGCCTGAACTTCAGCAATGGCATGGGGCAACTGATTCACATAGGTTTCGGTTAAAAAACCCATGTGGCCAGTATTAACGGTCAAAATCGGCATTTCTAATGCCGCAATCTGTCGGCAGGCCGCCAACACCGTGCCATCGCCGCCTAAAACAATACAAAAGGCCATGGATTGATCAAAGCCTTCAGGAATGAGGGCATCCATGGGGGTGGGGTTGGGCAATTGGTCACTTTGTGAATAACCCAATAACCCGCTCTGGCTCGAACGGACACAGACTTCGTAGCCTTCCTGAGAGAGGGTTTCCTCTAACTCTTGGGCCATGCGGCAGGCAACGGGCTTGATATCGTTAAATAAAACGCCAATTTTAGGCACGGTGGTCTTCGGAAAATAGGGGTGTTGCAATTTAATCAATGTATCGGGTTTTGGGCGTTCTCAAGATCATCTCAGGATCTAGGGAATCCTCAACCTGCGCAGGGCAGGCTTGGGGGGCCAATGACAACTAAGGCGATCGCCCCCCAGTCGCGTGGGGTGATCACTTTTTCCCGCCCTTGACCTTTTGTTTGCGGCGCTTTTTCTCCTTTTCTTTTTCGTAGCCGATTTCCTTGAGCTTGGCCATGATCCGGGTGAAGTATTCTTGCAAATAGTCTTCAAGGGTCGTGGTTTCGCTGGGATCAAGATCGAGGGCTTGATAGACCGGCTCCATGGGGGCATTGAGGGGGCGATCGCTCGCTAACACTTCCGCAAAACTGAGGCGATCGGCGACGTTTTGCCCCCATTGGAAAAAGCGGGTGATGCGTCGGATCAGCCGCAGGATCGGGAGTTCTAACCGGGCGGTTTTGGCGGTCTGCCCCGCTAGCCGTTCACAGAGGCGGATGATTTCATAGGCTCCCCAAGCTCTGGGGCCAACGACGGGATAGGTTTGGTTTGCCGCCTCTGGGGTTTCGAGGGCGCGGACGGCAATTTTGGCAATATCAATGGTGTCCATGTAGGCGATCGCCGCCCCCGCGCCGGTAATCCACACCAATTGATTATCTAAAATTGGCACAGCATACTGACCGATCAACCCCTGCATAAACCCACAGGGCCGTAAAATCGTGTAGGGGATCCCCGCTTCTGCTAAAAACAATTCCGTACAATGCTTAATGTCCATCAGAGGCACATTGGGGAATTTTTCCGCATCGAGGATCGAAAAAAACAGGTAGCGTTGCACATTCGCCGCCTTCGCCCCTTGGATCAGGGCGACTTTGCCCTCCCAATCCACCTCACGAATCCGCAGGGAGTCGGTGGCGCGGGTCGTGGCCGCATCGATCACCCCTTCCACGCCCTCTAGGGCGGGCGCTAGGGTTTCGGGATCACAGAGATCCCCCTCGATTAATTTCGCCCCCCATTCCTGTAAAAAGGAAGCCTTGCGGGGATTGCGCACCAAGCAGCGGACGGAGTGGCCGCTATCAATGGCCCGCCGCACAATCTGCCGCCCCAAGGTTCCCGTTCCCCCAACAACCAGTAGCTCCATAGGATTTTAAGATTCTTAAAGAGTTTGTAATATTTCTACACGATTCTATCAGAAAGGGACAATTCCACCAAATGATCCCATCCCCTGTTCGTCTGTAGGGGCGCAATGCTTGCGCCCTCGATTACGCCATGACCATCAATCCGCAAAACCCCAAAAAAAAGATGATTGCATCGGCAACCATCTCTTGAAGATCTCTGAAAAGCTTAGGAGGGCAAAGGGCTAGATTACACCCATGTTGGCAAACCCCAAAATCACGCCAGCGCCCAAAATATGGCCGAAGGCGGTGGTTGCCAACACAGCGGGTAAACCCATGCCGCCGAACATTTGTGGCATTGGCAAGCCAGGGCCAGCACTGGGCTGATCAATCTTGAACTTGCCAATGGCGATCGCCACCACATTGCAAACAATCATAATAATCGCCACCGTCGGACTCCAGGAGATCGTCGCAGGGGCAGCAGCAGCCAAAAGGGTTAAGGTCATGGTGGAATTTTAAAAACGCTAAATGGGCTTTGTTAATCTCCAAGTTTTAGCCCGAAACCGCGAACTCCGTTGCATAACGTTGCAATTGTTCATCAAATCCCTCAAGTTTTGTAAAGAAATGTAGAGTTAGCACCAGAGGCTCCGTTCTTATTGCGAACTTCAGTCCATTCTCCCGTAATGTGGGGGCGAAAAATTTTTCGCCCCCACGGCCATCCATTCACCCAAACAAGCCCCTAACGTCGCCACCAACCGCAGCGGATCCACCCCTAACTCCGTGTGACTCGCCGCCGCCCGTTGCCCCGCCGCCGCGTGCCAAAAGGCCGCCGCCGCCGCCACATCCACCCCTGGCGCAGTTGACCCCGCCCATAGCCCCGCCAATAACCCCGTTAGTACATCTCCACTGCCCCCCCGCGCTAAACCTGGCGTACTCTCTGGAATCACCCAAAAATTGCCATCAGGGGCAGCGATCGCCGTCCTCGCCCCTTTTAATAAAACAATCGCCCCCGTTGCAACCGCCGCCGTTAAGGTGGCCACAAAGCGATCGCTCGGATCCAACTCCGGAAACAACCGCCGCAATTCCCCCACATGGGGCGTGAGGATCGTCGGCGCGGGCCGGTCTTGCAAACCCTGCCCCCCCGTTCCCAACAGATTCAAACCATCGGCATCCAAAACCAACGGCACAGGGGCCGCCAACACCGAGGCTAAAATATCCCCCACCCCCAAGGTTAATCCTGGGCCGCAGGCAATCACATCATAGCGACTCAAATCTAGGGGTAAGGCGGCGATCGCCCCCTCCGGTGTTTCCGGACAACCCACCACCAGGGCCTCCGGCAACTGCGCCACCACCAAGGGTTTTAGGGAAGCGGGGACGGCGATCGTCAACATCCCCACCCCTGAAGCCCGCGCCCCCAACCCCGTGAGGATCGCACTACCGGCATACTGCTGAGAACCACAAATCAATAAAGCATGGCCCTGTTGATATTTATGGGTGACAACGGCACGGGGTAAAGGCAACACCGCCCGAAACTCCGCCGCTGTAAAGCGTTGATGGACGGGGGGATTATTGAGAACCGTGGCGATCGCTCCTTCGGGGAAGCCGAGATCCAAGCAAGCCACCTGGCCGAGAAAGGGCAACGCCTGCTCCTGAAAAAAGGCCCGTTTCCACAGCCCCAAACAAAAGGTATAGTCCGCCCGAATTGCCGCCCCCAACACTGCCCCCGTATCCGTATCAATCCCGGAGGGAATATCAATGCTGATCACCGTTTGGGTCATGCGGTTGAGGGTGGCGATCGCCTCCGCCAAGGCCCCCGTAATCGGCCGGGTTAGCCCAAAGCCAAACAAACCATCAACGATCAAATCACAATCCGCCAACCCCGCCACCGACTCCACCCTCGGCAACCCCAAATAATCCGCATAGTCTAGGTGGTTTTGCGTCAAGGGCTTAGAAGGCTCCACCGGCACATAGAGCCAAACCTCCCGCCCCCGCAGGGCAAATTCCCGCGCCACCACCAGCGCATCGCCGCCATTATGACCCGGCCCCACCAAAACCCCCACCGTTTTCACAGCAGGCGTAATCTCTAGCGCTAAAATAGCATTAGTGAGGGTCATCGCCGCTTTTTCCATCAACGCCGCCACGGGCATTCCGGCCGCAAAGACCTGCGCCTCAAGCGCCATCATTTGGGCAGTGGTAATAATAAAGTTCTGTGAATCCATCCTCTTCCATCCCAAAGCGAGTTCTCAATTAGTTGTATCATGAGCATACAGTAGTTCTTTTTTGAATTTTTTCCCTTCAGGCTTGTCAGCATTCATGTGTAACCGTCAACCCCTGGATCTCAAACAACCCGTTAATGCATGAGATGATTTGTCAATTGCTAACCTTAAATGCTTAGGTGACCATGATTGTACCTTCTAATTTGAAAGTTCCCAGTTGGGCAAATCGTTTCATCAAATTAGTGTTACTAATTGGGTTGGTCATTTTGGGATTTTTAGGGAACTATTTTAAATTTCCTTTGTTTTTTGGGGTTGATTTTATCTTTGGAGAAATCGCAGTATTTATTGTGATTTCCCGTTATGGCTTATTTTGGGGAACGGTGGCGGGTTTAGTTGCCGGAAGTTGCACCTATTTTTTATGGAATCATCCCTACGCGATTATTATCTTTACCGTAGAAGCAATTTTCGTCGGCCTCGGACTGCAACGCACCCGCTTAAATTTACCCTCACTCGTCCTGATCTATTGGCTCACCCTAGGGATGCCCTTGGTGGGTGTATTTTATGGGGGGGTTTTATCCGTGCCGGTGGGTGGCACAATTTTGATCGCCCTCAAACAGGCGGTGAATGCGATCGCCAATGCCCTGATTGCCATTCTCCTCATCCAATATGTTTTTGGCTATGGGAAAGCCACAAGCAATCATCAACCCAATGTCCCCCTTCAACATATCCTGTTTAGCCTATTTATTTCCTTCGTCTTTTTTCCAACTTTATTGGTGACTGTTTTAAATTCACAGCAAATGCTGACGAACCTAGAAGCGGATATTGAAATGGAAATTCTCATCGCTTCACGCCCCTTAGTGACCAGCTTAAACTTTTGGTATGACCAGCATAAGCGTGCGATGGCAACCTTGGCAGAATTTGCCGAAAATGCCCCCCCAGAAAATTTACAAAATGCCCTAGATCTGATTACCGAAAGTTTACCGGCCTTAACCCATTTAGTGATCATTAATGAAGATAAAGCAGTCATTGCAAAAACCGGAAATATCGAGATTGCTCAGTTAATCACTGAAGTGCAACCTTGGCTCCATTCGGATCACAAAAAGACTGAAATGCTGCTGGAATTTCCCCAGGATTCCCCCACACCAGAATTGCATTTTTATTGGCCCTTAGTGCGGGAGAATCGCCTCACGATCCTCCATGCCAGCCTCAATCTGAACTCGGTGATTCGGCTCCTTCAAGATAATACCGATATCGATGATCTTCAAGCCACCCTGTTATCCCCCGAAGGGAAGGTGATCGCCACCAGCCAAAACTCCGATGCCGCCGCCGCGATGAGCGAGCAAAATGGCGAGGTACGGATTGTCAATGAGCGAATTTTCCATTGGTTGCCCAAGGTTCCCCCCAATACCCCGATTATGAGCCGGTGGCGGCAATCCTTTTACAGCCTCGATTTATCCCTTAAGGAACCGATCCCTTGGACGTTGCGGGTGCAAATTTCCACCCGAGCCTATATTAATACCCTAGAGCAGATGTATATTCGTGCGTTGGCAACGGTGTTGGCGATCGCCCTCTTGGCCCTTGCCGTTGCCCATCTTCTCAGCCGTCGCCTTAGTCAACCCCTCCTCACCCTAACCACCCTCACCACCAATTTACCCCATAAAATTTTCAGGCTAGAGGCCCAGGACAATCTGCCGGTGCTTGAAACCACAGGTATTTTAGAAATCAACACCCTCAAGGCCAACTTTAACGCCATGGCCAGCGCCCTTCAACAAAAATTCACCGAATTACAACACACCAAAAAGAACCTTGAACTCCGCGTTCAAGAGCGCACCAGTGAACTCCTCCAACTCAATCAAGACCTGAAGGCGCAAATTATTGAGCGGCAAAAAATTGAAACCCGTTTAAGGGAACAAGAAGAACGCTATGCTTTAGCAATTTCTGGCACAAATGATGGCATTTGGGACTGGAATTTAGAAACCGATGCCGTTTATTATTCCCCCGCTTGGATGCGTATTTTAGGTTATGGCCGTGAACCCCTGCCCCCCAACATCGACGCTTGGTCTGATAATGTCCATCCTGAGGATTTGCCTAGGGTCATGGCCCGCATTCAAGCCCATCTCAACCAGGAAAGTCCGGTTTATGCGGCCACCTTCCGGATGCGCCATAGTAGCGGTGATTATCGTTGGATTGAAGCCAAGGGCAAATGTTTGCGAGATAGCGAGGGGAAGCCCTGTCGTTTAGTGGGTACTATTACCGATATTACTGCAAAAAAGGAAGCGGAAGAAGCATTATATTTAGCCAAGCATGAAGCAGAATTAGCGAACCAAGCGAAAAGTGAGTTTTTGGCAACGATGAGCCATGAAATCCGCACGCCGATGAATGCGGTCATTGGCATGACCGGGCTATTGTTAGATACGCATCTCGATGCTAAACAGCAGGATTTTGTCGAGGTCATTCGCTCCAGTGGTGAGGCTTTATTAACATTGATTAATGATATTTTGGATTTTTCTAAGATTGAATCTGGGAAGTTGGATTTAGAGGCGCAACCCTTTCAATTACGCACCTGTATTGAAGAATCCTTAGATTTATTGGCAGCAAGGGCAGCCCAAAAAAATATTGAGCTAGCCTATTTAATTGCCCCCGATATGCCCCCAGTGATTCAAGGGGATGTGACAAGGTTACGGCAAATCTTAGTGAATTTGCTCAGTAATGGCGTGAAGTTTACCGAGTCCGGTGAGGTGGTGGTGGAGGCCGATGTGACCTGGCCTAAGAGCATTCCGGAACCGGAAACAATGATGAAAGTGAAGTTACATTTTCAAGTCCGGGATACGGGCATTGGCATTCCGGGCGATCGCCACCACCGCCTTTTCCAAGCCTTTAGCCAAGTGGATGCCTCCACCACCCGCAACTATGGCGGCACGGGCCTCGGCTTGGTGATCAGTGAGCGGCTCGCCCGGATGATGGGGGGGGAAATGTGGGTGGAAAGTGAGATTAATCAAGGCTCCATCTTTCATTTCACAATCGAGGTGGAAACCTTCAGTACCGTACCCCTACCCTCAAACACACTATTCTTCGACTGCCTCCACCATAAACAGGTGCTGATTGTCGATGACCACCCCACCAACTGCGAAGCCCTCCGTCTCCAAATCAAAGCCTTTGGGATGTACCCCCAAACCGTCAATTCTCTTGAGGCAGCCATTCACATTTGTCAACAGGCCATTGCTCCCGATGTCGTGATGATTAATGGCGATCTGCTGATCGAGACTGAACCAAGGCAATTGACAAAATTTCACCAGATCCATCATGATCTGCCCTTAATTATTTTAATGAGTTTGGGTCATCCCATTCTAGACTTAACGTTCAAAGGCAAGGTAGGGGTGGCTGGCTATCTCTCGAAGCCCATTAAACAATCCCAACTGTATAATGCCTTTGTACAAGTTCTCCATGATCAACACGTTCCCACCGTTCCTGCGCCCATGAGTTCCACGCCGAATCGCCCTCTCGCCGAATCGCTGCCCCTCCGCATTTTGTTGGCAGAGGATAATGTTGTCAATCAAAAGGTGGCGTTAAATATTCTCCAAAAATTGGGCTATCGGGCCGATGTGGCAGCCAATGGTTTAGAAGTGTTGGAATCTTTAGCGCGGCAATCCTATGATGTGGTGCTGATGGATGTGCAAATGCCCCAGATGGATGGCTTGGAAGCGACCCGGCATATTTGCGCCGAATGGAGCGATCGCCATCGTCCCTATATCATTGCCATGACCGCCAATGCCATGGAGGGCGATCGCGCTGATTGTCTTGCCGCTGGCATGAATGACTATGTAAGCAAGCCCATTCGTTTACCAGCTTTGATTCAAGCCCTCGAAAACACCATCGCCTATCGCCACCATGCCCTCGAAATTCCCAACACTGCACAGGTTGATCCCCTCGATCCGACGGTTTTAGATGATTTGGTTGCCATGGGAGGCGACAGTGCCGCTGAATTAATGGTGGACTTAATTGATTCCTATGTGGAATTAGCACCGCAATTACTGACGGACATTCAGATCGGCATTGAGCAAGAAAATTATGAGTTATTTGCGCGAGCGGCCCATTCCTTAAAATCTAGCAGTGCCTCCCTCGGGGCGAACTATTTAGCAGAACTATGCCAGGGGCTAGAGCATGGCGGGCGCTCCCAAAACCTCAACAGCATTCCCGACCTCTGGACGCGCACCCGTGCCGAATACGAGCGGGTTTTATTGGCCATGGTTCAGGAGCGGCAAAAATACGTTGGTTGAAATAGGAAGACGTGGGGGCGCAAAATTTTTTCGCCCCCACTGCTCTCTTCTCTATCCTCTTTCCTAACCTAAAGATCGCTATCAATGGGAAAGCGACGCATCAAATCCAAAGCACGGCGGGCATTTTGGCACAAACTCACCGATAGCCCTGGTACATGGGGGATTTGCGATAATAAATCGGCGGTGCGGCGCAACATCCGCACTAAGTCCCCCTCATCAAAACTGGTATTTTCACACAAAGCTTCCCAGGACACCCCTAAAACCCACTGCTCAATCAGGCCAATCACTTCTAAGGTTTCATCCTCCAACCATACCGGCAGCATCACTTTATGGCGGTGTTGGACTTTGATTAATTCCTTACGCAGGGGGATTAACTGGGCAAGGGCAATCAATACTGATTCCGGCGGGGCATAGTGGCTCCAACTGTCGGGACGGGGCGGCTCGCTGATCAATACATAGGCGGCGGCGGCCAGGTCTTGGGGATCGAGGGGATCTAAATGGCCCGACATCAACACCAACCCTAGCCACAGTTCGTTATCCCCCCGGATCGCAGCGGCGGCTTGGCCAATGGGCAGGGGATTATATTCATCGAGGGCATCAAATTCCCGCAGCACTTTCACCAAATTGGAAAATTCCCGCCAGTGGTGGGTTTGGTGTTCTTTGTAGCTGGCTTGGCGATCGCGCAACCGGCGACGCAATTGGCTGCGGTGGTTGTGACGTTTCACCAATTGCCCCGGCTGGCCCCATTGATTGAGGGGATGTGTCTCTAGGGTTTGTAACACCTGATGGAGGCGTTCGGTTTGGGCCGTCACCTCTGGGGCTGTTACCTCCTCATAGGGCAGTAGCGGCATTGCTTCCACGACGGCGGCGGTGCTGTCGTTGCCGGGGTAATATTGCCCCAGTTTGTGGGGCAGATCGGGGGGTTCGAGGGCTTCGAGGGCGGCTAACTGATCGCGATCGATGTTGACCGTGGCAATCTCCACCACATCCTGATGAGCTACCACTGTCCAGCGGTTATCCTCCGTTAAACAGAGGTAATAGGGGATTTTGCTGCGGCGGGGGAGTTGGGCAACGAGGAAGGCGATCAGGGGAATGCGGACGTTGATATGTTTGCCCTTGAGGTAAAGGACTGTGCCGGGGGGGCATTGGGGGAGTTGTTGGGCGATCGCCCCATGGTGAACTTCTTGGGCCTGGTCTTTCAGGATTTTGAGCAGATGGCGTTCTGCCTTAGCCCGTTGGTTGAGTTTTTCGTAATCTTCTAGGCATTCAACGGCAATGGGGGCCAGTTCCACATCCAGTTTAGCGAGATCGGTGGTGAGTTCGGCGATCGCCTGCTTTTCCGGAGCCAATTTCAACCCCGAAGCATACTGAGCAAAGCTCCGTTCTAACAAGCTTTTCACCTCATCCACCCGATGGGTTTGCAACAGGTTCAACACCATGCCATAGGTAGGGGTGAAGCGGCTAATTAACGGATCAGCGGGTTTAATTGCCAGGGCCGCCGCATCCTGCGGCCCCTCAAACCGCGATTGTACCGTCACCACATAACCCTGCTCATCCATCCCCCGCCGACCGGCCCGCCCCGCCATCTGCAAAAATTCCGAAGCCCGCAACATCCGATGACCGTCATCGGTGCGCTTAGAAATGGCAGAAATTACCGTCGTCCGGGCGGGCATATTAATCCCAGCAGCAAGGGTTTCCGTCGCAAACACCACCTTCACTAACCCCTCTTGGAATAACTCCTCAACGAGGGACTTCCAAGCCGGTAACACCCCCGCATGGTGGGAAGCAATCCCCCGCATCAGGGGCGCAACTTGGTTGCTCCGGGCAGCACTGGGGTTTTCCGCCACAAAGGCCCCCACTTTCGCCCGGAGAGTTGCCGATTCCTCCGGTGTGAGCAACGTATAGTCGAGGATTTGCTCAATGGCGCGATCGCACCCCCGACGGCTGAAGATGAAGAAAATCGCCGGGAGCATCTCGCGATCGCGCATCTGGGCCACGGTTTGACGAATCGTCGGGCAATCCTCCCGCCGCAACCGTTGCGCCTTCCCCTTGGGTTTCAGGCGGGGGTTCAAGCCGGTTTTTTCCGGATTGAGCAGGGGAAACAGACCTTTCACGGTACTGAAATGGAACTCAAGGGGAACGGGGCGAAATTCAGAATGGATCAAACGAGTGGGGCCATGGACTTGACTAATCCAATCCGTCAACTCCGCAGCATTAGCCACCGTCGCAGAGAGCGCCACAATCTGCACCGCATGGGGACAATAGATAATCGATTCTTCCCACACCGTCCCCCGCTGGCTATCGTTCATATAGTGGCATTCATCCAGCACCACCGTTTCCACATCCGCAAGGGATGTTCCCACCTGACCAATGGGCGTGCCGTAGAGCATATTGCGGAAAATTTCCGTCGTCATCACCAAAACGCTAGCATCCCGATTAATCGAGATATCCCCCGTTAAAATCCCCACCTGATCGGGGCCGAACTGTTCACAAAAATCCCGATACTTCTGGTTGGAGAGGGCTTTGAGGGGTGTGGTATAGAAAACCCGTTTTTGCTGGGCCATGGCCCGATGGATCGCATATTCCCCCACCAGAGTTTTCCCTGATCCCGTCGGCACACAAACCACGACAGATTCCCCGGTATCGAGGGCCTCAATGGCAGCGATTTGGAAGGCATCGAGGTCAAAGGGAAAGAGGTGGCTGGGGTCAAGGCGATGGGGTTTCGAGCTATTCACTAAAAGATGATTATCAAAGTAATGGGATACAAGCCTGCCCTAGGGCGGATTGCCGTGAGCCTACAGTTTAACGCCAATGCTATCATAATCGACGAACGGGGGGCGATCGCTCCCCCTTCACTCCCCAACAGATGCTAAACCCCATCAAGGATCAAAGGGTGAGTCGGAGATCAGCAGCAGCAATGGTTCCAGAGCCAGAACCTCGGTGATTTGGCCCAAAGACGGGGGCGTTGATCAGCGATTAGCGATCTTGTTGGCTGTGTTATGCTTTATCAATAACGTGCCTTTTAGGGCAATTCATGGGTTACGGAGCAATATTAATACGGCCATGATTAAAAACTCAAATCGGAACAATATTTTAGAAATCATCAATTCTTCTGATGCTAAAGGAGTTTATGTTGACAATGCGGATCTAGAAAAATTAAAAGAATATTTTCAAGCTAAAGCACAAAGAATAACTGTCGTAGTAGCCATCAGTTCTAATGTGACAGCAATAATTAAAGAGACAATGGCAAAGCAATCTTCTCTTGCCAATTGTTTTAGTAAAAATCATACAACTCGTCAATACGCTGCTTGTATGCGTGACTTGAGTTTTTTCCTGCAATATTTGAACTATGCCATCCTAGCTGATGACATTTCCCTTCTAGATGATCCAGTGCTCGACGGGGTCACAGAAATATATACAGTCCTGAATATTTCGATAGATACAACAGTAAAATTTATCAGAGCCATGCAAGAAGCTACAAGTTGTATAGTTGGCCATGAAAATAGCTACATTATTGCTGATAGTTTTGATTATCTTTGTGATAAATTAACACAGAAACTCAACGTGATTGAATCTAGCGTCAATGTAGTTTCTGAATCTTTTAAAGATGGGCAAGCTTCCAATCTAAAGAATGATTCTGAATGGCTATATTCTGATAACTGGCTGACAAATCTGATTGGGTCAATTTCCGATGAGTCTGCGTTTGTTAAAGCTTTGGAATATGGACGCAGTTTCCGGCAGTCTGATCAACTTATTGATGCTGATATTGAGTAATTGTGAAATATTTGTTAGATACAGACCACATCAGTTTTTTACAGCGTGGTGCTGGTTCGGAGTTTAGTCAATTAAAGTCCAGGATGTCTAAACATCCAATTTCTGATTTTGCTTTATCCATTATTAGTTTTCATGAGCAAGTCAGAGGTGCTCACGATTTCATTAATCGCGCCAAAAACAATACTGAGTTGGCGCGTGGATATATGTTGTTACTAGAAATTCAAAAGAGTTTTTCACAAGCTCCTATTTTACCATTCGATGCTAAAGCGATCACCATATTTGATGAGGTGCGAAGCCAAAAAGTTCGTGTGGCTACAATGGATTTAAGGATTGCGGCGATCGCTATTGCAAATAACTTGGTTTTATTAACTCGCAACAGTGGAGACTTTAGCAAAGTTCCGAACTTAATCATTGAAGATTGGACAGTGTAGAGTAGATAGTCTAATGTTGGAGCCGATCCCTCACAAGCTATCTTTTTTTCTCTGTCCCCAATCAGATCATCATCAACGCAGAAGCGCGATCGCCCCCCTTGGGATACTATCGAAGGTAGACCACCCCGCTGAGAAGTGCGATCGCCCTTTTCGCCATCAAGCTGATCCATGAACACCCAAACATGCAAAATTGGTAAAATTGATCGCCTCTGGCTGGTTTTATTGTTGATGGCTGGGGGAGTCATCAGCGCCTATCTGGCAACGAGTATTTTCGATGCCACAGTCCTCCTGTCTGGCGTTCTCTGCGTTGGCCTGATTGCCATTGGTCGCCGCGCCGGATACCTGATCGGCCTCTATAACAGCCTTGCCTACTCAGTTCTTGCCTACAATAACGGACTCTTTGGAGAGGTCTATCTCAACCTGCTTTTTTTCATTCCCACCAGCCTGATCGGTTATGTCCTGTGGTCTCGCCACACTCAGCAGGATCAGACCGTGGCGATGCGGCAACTGAATGGGCGGCAGCGGGGGGCGATCGCCTCCCTTTGCATCCTTTGCACCGTGGGACTGGGGTTTCTCCTCGCCCTCAATCCTCACCAGAATACGCCTTTCATCGATGCCACTACCAATGTATTGTCCATCGTCGCCACATTCTTGATGATGGGGCGGTACAAGGAGCAGTGGCTCTTCTACATTCTCCTTAACATCGTGACAATTGTGATGTGGTTGCTGCGCTTCCAAGCTGGGGGCGCGGCGGGGGATTTAATGGTTTTAATGTGGTTGTTGTTTTTGCTTAATGCTTTGTTTGGCTATTGGCGTTGGCATCTCGGCGTACAGCGATCTAAGGGAGCAAATCCTTCTGTAAATATTGAGGCAAAAAAATGCGACGGGGTTTAACATTGGGTAAATTTGCGCCGTTCCATCGGGGGCATCAAATGGTGGTGGAAACTGCCTTGGCTGAGGTGGATGAATTGGTGGTGATGGTTTATGCCACGGATGTGATTGATGTACCGATTCAGGTTCGCGCTGGCTGGATACAGAAACTCTACCCAATGATCCAGATCATCGAGGCATGGGACGGCCCAACAGGCTATGGTGATACGCCGGAGATCTGTCGTGAGCAGGAAAACTACATTCTTAAAAAGCTGAACGGTTTAGAGATTACCCATTTTTATTCCAGCGAATTTTATGGCGATCATGTGAGCAAGGCGCTAGGGGCTATAGATCGCAGGGTTGATGAAGCCCGTACCGCTGTCCCCATTAGCGGCACGGCTCTCCGCAAGGATTACTTTGCCGGGCGGCAATACCTCGATCCTCTGGTCTATGCTGATCTGATCACTAAAGTTTGCTTCCTCGGCGCACCTTCAACGGGCAAAACAACCCTCGCTCGCACTCTGGCCCAACGGCACAATACGCTGTGGATGCCGGAATACGGTGCAGAATATTGGCTGAAGCACCAGGTTAATCGGCGGATTACGTTGGATCAGTTTGAGGCGATCGCCCCAGAGCATAACCGCAGGGAAGATACGCTCACCCAGCAGGCCCGTCAGTACCTCTTTTGTGATACAAATGCGATCACAACCTATATCTTTGCAAAGGATTATCACGGCAAGGCTGGCCCGGTTTTAACGGCATTGGCGCTGAAAGCGGAAAAACGATACGACTTGTTTTTCCTCTGTGATCCAGATATCCCCTACGCGGATACTTGGGATCGCAGTGGTGATCAGAAACGGCAATGGTTTCAGGATCAGATCCGAGGTGATCTCGCTGAAAGACGATTGCCATTTTTTAGCGTGAGGGGAACGCTGGAGGAGCGAGTTTTGCAAGTGAACGAAGTTCTCCGACAGTACCGCAAGTTTGGCAATGTGCTGGATGTCCAACCGTCTACCTTTAAAATTCATCACTGATCCTCACTCAATGGCTTAATTGGATACCGAATTGGCGTAGGGGCGAAAAATTTTTCGCCCCTAGATCAAGGGTTTCAATGTTGAATAAATCATAAATTTAGCTGATCACCTTGAATTTTCAAGACCCATCAATGCTATGATCTGACTAGACTAAACACTTCAATTCAATTAACCAGTGCTTGACCAAGAGATCGAACGAGTTTTTCGGTACTTAAATTGCGCCATTCGTGGGGAATCTTCACAAGCAGCGATCGCCCCTGATCTGGAATTTCCCCCTGATCAATCCCATCCATTCCTCAACCGATTGTGTCACATTTTTGATCTTTCGGCATTTGAACGGGATATTATTTTGCTTTGTGCGGGGTTGGAGTTGATCCAGGATTGGGATGGCTTGTGTGGTCAGGCCCAGGGGAATTTGCAGCGCAATTATCCAACATTTAGTTTGGCCTTGGCGATTTTTCCCACAGCGGATTGGCAGGCCTTCACGCCGGAATCCCCACTGCGACGCTGGCGATTGATCGAAATGGGGGAAAGTCATTCCTTGGTTCATGCCCCATTGCGGTTAGATGAGCGGATTTTGCACTATTTAATGGGGGCGCAGTATTTAGACCGGCGGCTGGCTGCGGTGGTGGAGTCTGTTTTCGTCCTACAGGGTGAGCTTGTGCCATCCCATGAAGCGATCGCCCATCAAATCATCCAACTTTGGGAACAGGCTCAGGGTCAACTGCCGATTATTCAACTTTGCGGCACGAATGACGAAACCAAACGGGCGATCGCCCAACAGATTGCCCACCACTTTCAATCCACCCTATTAATTGTTGGTGCTGAACTCCTTCCCAAACAGGGGGAAGATTTAACCCTGCTGCAATGTCTCCTAGAACGAGAATGGCAGTTAAATCGCGCCATGATTATGGTGGAATTAGACGAAGAGGAGCGTCCCGCGCCGGGAATCCTCAGGCTCATGGATAGCCTCCAAGTTCCTGTCCTGTTCAGCACAATCAGCCGTCATCCCCAACGCCATCGCACCCTCATCACCTTCGAGGTGAATGCCCCCACCCACTCAGAACAGGAAAACCTGTGGCTCAATACGTTAATGGCGGAAGCAAGGGAGGAGCGATCGCCAATCGCCCCCCATCAACTGGATCAATTGGTGTCAAATTTTAACCTCACCTCCGGCCAAATCCGCACGGCGGCGATCGCCTGGGCAACGAAAGAACCCGCCAACTTTGAGCAGCTTTGGGAAGTTTGTCGCCGTCAAAGCCGCCCCCGTTTAGATGAACTCGCCCAACGGATCAAAGCGCGGGCCGGCTGGGATGACTTGGTTCTCCCTGAGCGGGAGCGCCAGATCCTTCAGATGATTACCGCCCAAGTTCGGCAACGGATGCAGGTTTATCAAAAATGGGGATTTGGTGGCTCTCAACAGCGGGGCTTAGGGATCACTGCCCTGTTTGCCGGGGCGAGTGGTACGGGAAAAACCATGGCCGCAGAGGCGATCGCTGCCACCCTCAACCTTGACCTCTATCGCATTGATCTGAGTGCGATCGTCAGCAAATACATCGGCGAAACCGAAAAGAATTTACGGAAACTCTTCGATGCAGCGGAAGGCGGCGGGGTTATATTGCTCTTTGATGAAGCCGATGCCCTCTTTGGCAAACGCAGCGAAGTCAAAGACAGTCATGATCGCCATGCCAACGTTGAAGTCGCCTATCTCCTCCAACGCATCGAATCCTTCCAAGGCCTCGCCATCCTCACCACCAACCTCAAAGACTCCCTTGATCAAGCCTTCCTCCGTCGCATCCGCTTTTTGATCAACTTCCCCTTTCCCAAAGCCCCCCAACGGGCCGAAATTTGGCGACGGGCCTTTCCCCCCCAAACCCCCACCCACAACCTCAACTATGACCAACTCGCCAAACTCGAAATTCCGGGCGGCAATATCAAAAGCATCGCCATGAATGCCGCCTTCATCGCCGCCGAAGCCGGGGAACCGATCCAAATGACACACCTCTCCATTGCCGCCCAAGGGGAATACTTGAAAAATGGCACAGTCTTAACCGGAGTTGACCTTGAAGACTGGTGAACCATAACTCTACCCGTTAGAAAAATTGCGCCATTGCGCCCGATCGCGCCGCTGCGATCGCCGTTTTTTCCTGTCGTGAAACAGCAATCAAGCCATCCACAAAATTGTTGAGAATCCCCACCAATAAATTGCAACATTGATTCACCATCCGGAGATATAAACCGGGCATTTCATCAAAATTAGCTGGGATAATGTAATTGTATTTGAAATAACAGAGAGCGCGATCGCGTTGATAAATAAATGCCCCGATGGGAATTTTTTCATTCAACATATCGATCAAGAGTGATAATTCCGTTGCCGCTTCTGGGGGAATATCCTCACTAACAATCATGAAAAACTGCAATAGCTCAAAAATAGACATTTCATCTAAAGGGATGAAATTCAAATTCAAATCCAAAAACAATTTTTCCTCACCAATATTCTCAAACCGAATCGCCAGTAAATCCAATTCTGGATTATCACTGGGATGAGATAATAGCGTTTGATGGTCTAACTCTTCAAACACCGATTGAACATTTTCGAGAAAACGCTTTTGATCAGCTTGCATTTTGTTCATAACTTTGGTTAATCAATGAAATTTATAGCAGCAGTCAGTACAGTTAGGATGTTCTACAAATCCGAAACCCGCTTCTGGTGGGCATTGCCCACCCTACGCGATACTTTGTTAAAGGATGGAATCTCAACAATATACTGAAAACGCTAGATCTGGATTAAACCCCATATTTACTCGCGATCACTTTTTCCATCGGTGTGGGTGGTTGTTTTGTTCGATCAATCTTCAAACCTAAGGCATTAATTAACTGTACTGCCTCGGGATCTCCACCTAGCACCCCGCGTAAATACAAGTCAGATGACAACATCTTCACAAAATCACTGTACATAGAATCTATATTGGTGTAACCGTTCTTTTGCATCATTTCTTCCCGTTTCTGATCCTTCGGTTTGCCGTCTTTCATTTCTTCTAAACCCAGTAATTGATCCACAAATTTCTTTTTGTTCAATTTTGTTTTAAAGTATTGGTAGATTTTCCGTCCTGCTAATATCCCCAAACCAACCACTGTAACAATAGGGAAGGTCATCGTTGCTAAACCAACAGCGGTGAGTGCCACTGCTGCTACCCCTTGGACTGCTAATCCGATGTTATCCGTGCGGAGTGCCTGTTGATTCCGTTTATTGACCTGTGCGCCCAAGGCAATGTTTTGATCTTGACTATTTTGCAGGTCTCGCGATTGTTGCGCCCGCTGGTGAGCTTCGTAGGCATTGACTGCACCAGTTGCCGCATCTCCAATGCCAGAGACAATCCCTAACGGAGCCATCACGGCTTTACCCGCTTCTTTGCTAATGAGTGTGGTAATTTGGGATGTTGCCAGGGCGACATTACTGGCTAAGGTTGCCCCACCTGCGGCGCGATCGCCCGTTTGCAAATCAGAATCTAGTGCAGAAGTTCCACTCACTTCTAAAGCAATATTCTTGAAGGTCTCAAGGCTAGAACTATCCCCTTTGTCACTTTGTAACAATGGTGATTGACCTCCGGAGGCACGAACTACCCCTGCAAATTTATCCCAATCAATTGCATTTCCTTTTATAGAAAACTCCCTGAACGATTTTTTGACATCACTTGTAAATTGACAGACGTAATAATAGGGTTCCTGAGGTGATCGAGCAAGTTTTTTTTGTTTGACGGTTAAATCAGGGAGAGCCGGTTGAATGATTTTGAGAATTGTTTTTTCTTGAACATCTAAGGGCTGCTTCAAAAAATATTCTTGGAAAAGTGCTGCTTTGTTTTGGCGATTAGCTTTACCCTTCAACCAATTAATAATATCGGTAAAAACTTTTGGAGAAATTGATTCTTTAAGCACAGGACTCATATGCGGTAACGATGCATCTGCAACGCTGCGACGTTCCATTCCCGAATTAAAGTCGTCTCCGTTTCTCTGAATGATATTGATTTGCGTCAGCGCGTCTATCGTTCGCTGCACCGTGGGGCTACTCCCCTGTTGGATCGTGTGGGTGAGTTCATGGGCGAGGAGTGCTTGGCCGCTCTTGCTTTCCGGCGCATAGGCTCCCTGGCGAAAAAATACATCCTGGCCGGTGGTGAAGGCTTTGGCTTGGATGGATTGATTCAGTTGATCGGCAGTGTTGTCTGTATGGATGCGCACCCCGCTAAAATCCGCACCAAAGGCATTTTCTAAGGGATTCCGTAGACTTTCGCTGAGGGTTTGCCCCTTCCCCCGTTCCCGTTGAATTGATCGCTCTAACTCCGGTGATGCTGCCCCCCCGGCGCTGGCTCCTTGGCGTTGCACGATGGGCTTCATCTGCACAGTTTCGGCTTCCTCCTCACTACCATCCCCAAAAACCCGCTGCACTGAGGCGGATGAGTTCAATTGCTGCACGACTTGGGAGGCGACGGCATCGGCTTCTTTTTCATATTGATCGCCTGCTGCCCCGATGGTGAGCTTGGGCATGATCGGCGTAGCGGTTGGGGATAGCTCAGGATTTTGGCTCAGGGCGGTGGACTGGGGAACATCCGAGATAGATAGGGTTTGGGCTTTGGGGAAGGGCCGCGCATGGGGCGCAATTTCCGTGCGAGTTTGAGCCGGTGGGCTGGAACTTTTGGCAACTGCTGTATTTTGGCGGCCCATAATCTTAGCCCTTAAAATGAGGTTTTTCTGATTTTAGCATGGCATAAAGTGACGGACTTGGCGATTAGCTAAAGGTCGAAGATCGCCCCGGAGCAATATCGCAGGATCTAATCTGCTGCTGCTGATCCTAGATCGCCCTAATCCCTGGCGATCCAGGGGATTTTTTGGCGCTTCAGAATGCCGGTATAGGTTTCGCTCTGACGGTTGCGCGATTGCAGATCGAGTTCTTCGAGGGTTTCAGAATCGGGGTCAAAGATCACTTCATTGGGGCCGCTGGCGGTTTGGCCGTTGATTTTGATTTGGTAGCGGCCAAGGCGTAACTGTTCGAGGTAATAAACTCCGGCGCTGTTGGTAATGGAAAAGCTGATCACGCTCCCATTCTCATCCACCGCTTCCACCCTTGCACCGGCCACGGGTTCGCCAGCGGCATTGGTGACAACGCCCATGAGGGTATAGGCGGCTTGGAGCGGAATCAAGACGGGGGTATAACTGCCTTCGACGACTTCGACGGCAAAGCTGTTAAACAAGGGTTGAAAGTCGGGGGGGAATCCCGCTTCTTCGAGATCGATGCGATGACGACCGGGGGCAAGGGGAAGGAGGAGGCGATCGCCCTCCTGTTCAATTTGACTGCCCCGCACCACTTCGTTATTGACGATCAAGAAGTCGTTACTTTCGCGATAAATGCGTTCATCAGGATCGCGTTGCCCATCGCCATTGAAATCATAAAAGGGTTGGAGCCAGAGGCCCCCTTGGGTGCGGAGGCGTTCGGGGCGGCGATCGCCCCCCCCAATTCCCCCCTGTAGCCCCAAACTAGAGCGCAGTTGCAGGCTAAAGCGGTCTTGATTGGCCCGGAGCGCCACGGTATCATAGCGGGCTTCCAGGAGTGTGCCGGGGATAGCGGTGGTTCCCAGCAAAACATAGGGGCCATGGCCTTGGGAACCCACACCATAGCCCAATTCCGCCTGCCAGAGGGATTGGCCGATACTGTTCCGGGCATCGGAGCGGTATTGCCAGCCAGCGGTAACGAGATGGTTTTTAGTACGGGCGGTTTCCGTATCGAGTTGGAGCAGTAAGTATTCAGCGGCGTTGAGGCGGTAGCTGAGTTCGGTGGTGGTGCTAAACAGGTCGGGGCGATCGTCCCCTTGATGGGTGAGGGTGAAATCTAACCACCGTTGATAAATCCGCCAATCCCATTGCTCATTGGTTTGCCAATTGACACCGATAATCGTTGAAGATTGCCGTTGGGATTGGGAATATTGCAGGCCAAAGCGGGCGAAATCATCGAAAGTGCCTCGGCTGGAGAAGCTCAAGCTGGGGAAGATGCGCCAATTGAGGCTGTAGCGGGTGCGGTCTAGATCGGTATTGACAGTGATATACAAATCCCGTTGATCCCAAACCATTTCGGCTTCTACGTCTACGTCGTTACTAATCAAACCGGAGACAGCTAAACGCAGGGGGGTGCGTTTGGGTTGATAGAAGGCTTCAACGAGGCCCTGGAGGCCGCCGTCATAGATGCCGCCTACGCCCAGGGTGAGGTCGTTACTGATGCCATAGCGGTAGGAAATGCCGCCGCCAAAGTCTTGAAGTTCGCCAAAGAATTTATAGGGTTTGGTTTGCCGTCGCCAGCCGCCGGAGGCGATGAGTGCCGATGTGCCGCTGGGGAGTTGTTCGGGGAGGAGGGTGAAGCGGGCGGCTTCGATGGTGGGTTCGGCGGCGAGGGAGCCGTTGGGGAAGAGGAGGAGGTAGTAGTCCCGTTGGAGGCCGCGGCCGATGGGGACGCTGTTGAAGCGATAGATGCCGGAGCCATCGACGAGTTCTTCCCCTAAAACTTCGCGGCCTCTGAGGTCGGTGACGAGTTGTACGAGGGTTCCGGGTTGGGCGCGGCCGGTGATGGTGGCGGTGACTTGTTCCGGTTGGCGACGGAGATCGGGGTTTGCGCCGCCGGTAAAGCTGCGTTGTGGAAAGGGGGCGTAACCTTGGCGTTGGATCGTGGTGAAGCCCCAAAAATCGCCGGGGGTTTGATCGCGCCAAAAGGTGGGTTGGGAGCCGATAAAGTAATCGGCTTGGTCGGTTTGTTTGAGGATTTGGAATTCGGAGAGTTGCCAGCGATCGCTCTCCAAGATATCCCCTTGGGTAATCCGGGCAAACCAACTACTCCCAAAGATGGTTCCGACGGCGGAGAGTTGGCCGCGATTTTGCCAATCGGTGTTTTTGGTTTTATTGAGGGTGATTTGTTGTTCAGCGACGCTGAAGGTGAAGGCGGGGGCGTTGATCCGGGGGAGGCCGTCGAGGATGATGGGGAGGTTTTGGCGGCGGCCGGGCTGGATGCGGCCAATATCGGGGACATCAAAGACGATCGCATATTCGAGGGGGTCAAATTCTACGCCGATCTCAAAAAGGGTGCGAATCTCCTGCACGGAAAGAACTAAGCCCAATTCCGGATCTTGGCGTAATTCGTTGGGGTTGAGGCGCAGGATTTTGTAGGGCGATCGCAGTTCGATCGTATTTTCATCAATGACGGTGGTGGTGAAGCGGAGGGCTTGGAGGGCGGCTTCGTAGGGGATCAGCCAGTTGTCGAAGTCGATGGCGGTGAGTTCATCGATTTGGCCGCGCACAAATACGCCGGGGTTGACGTTGCGATTCCCCAGGTTTAAGCCAATGATGGGGAGTTCGTCGGGGGTTGGGGAGGTTGGGGGGGTTTGGGCGATCGCCATGCCAAAGGGGTTCAGCAAGAACAGGGTGAGGATGCTGATGCTGAACCAGGGTTTGGGATGGTGATGGGGTTTCACGATTGGGATCAGGGGATGGTGAAGGTGACGCGGAAGGGGGTGCGGCTGCTGTTGTAGTTCACGCCGGAACCGAGATGCCCTGATAATTCGTAGTTGCCGGGGGTGAGGGTGAGGGGGTTTTCTGGGGTGTTGTAGTTGACGGTGAGATACCGTGACCCGTTGGCAATGATGGTTGTGGGAATACCAAGGCCGGTATAGAGGGTTTGGCCGTCTTTGCGTAACGTCCAATTGCCTTGGGCGATGACGCTGGCCAGGCCGGTATTTTCCACCAATAGCTGCAAGGTTTGGGTTTCGGGGTTAAAACGGGCTTCGGGGGTGCTGAGTTGGTGGGAGATGTTGCCTTTGCGGACGTAAACGGCTACGCCGATGCGGGGGATGATCGTTGTGCCAATCGTCACGTCGCCCTGGCTTTGTTCTGTTTCTTGGAATGTAGCCTCAAGATTTTCGGTGAAGATCATGGCGCGGTATTCGCCATCGGGGGCGCTGGGGGGAATGCGGGCAATGAAGCGGATGCGTCGTTCATTAGAGCCGGGAACTTGGAGTTCACGGGGGGAAAATTGCAGGTAGGGGGTGAGGTCGTTGGCGCTGGATTCGAGGAATTGAATCCCGGTTTCGGGGTCGTAGGTGAAGGGGCTGGTATAGACGCGGGCGCGAAAGTCGTTTTCACCTGTGTTTCTAATCGTGATCGTGCCTTGGGCCTGGCCGCGATTCAGTTCGGTTTCGATCACCATCGGGGAAATGCCCACATTGGCTTTAGCGGTGTTGCCGAACAGGAGGAGGCTGGCCAGGATGAGGCCGGTGGTGAGGGGGCGCAAGGGGTTGATCATGGTGATGTGGCGATGAGAGTGACAGTATAGCTGTAGTTACCGACGGGGAGGACGCGGTTATCAGCGAAGCCGAATAATGAGGGAGAATATAATCCAGCCTCTCAATACAGCAACTTAGTTATATGTAGCGGTTACGATAACTTTAAATTGGTAAGTACCAGGAGCAATTGCACCATTAGCCGTGTATGTCATGTTAATTGTTAATTCCTCATTAGTAACAGCAATACCAATTGAGTCATTAACTGTAGTACCATCCGTATTAGTTGCAGTGCCACCACCATTAGCAGCCCATGCAACTGAACTAAAAAGACCTGTACCTGCTGGGGTAAGTCCACCCAAAGTATTAGATGGTAAGCCAACTGACAAAACAGCATTAGAATCAGTACAAGTCAGATCAACTGTAGCAGCCGTTCCCCCAGTTGAAGTTACAACAGCAGGTGTGCCACTATCCCAAACTAATTGACCAGGACTGGGGTTTGCAAAGGTGCAACTGGCCAAGGCATTGCCCCCACTGAGGCATAAACCGGCGAGGACAATGCTACTCAGGGGGGTGATGAAGATCTGTTGGAATGGTATGTTCATAGCATAGTTGCAAAGCTTCATCTATTACATATTTCGACAGTTATGTTGTTGATGGAGATAGAGCCGACTACTGATGACTGTAAGGCGATGATTGGAGACATGAGTAGTCATCATGAAGTTGCCCAGTAGTGAGCAAGTAATGGTAAGAGAAGCTAGATCAATATAATCCAGCTTCTTAATACAGCGATTAGTTTGCAGTGGCAGTTACCGTAACTGTAAATTCGTAAGTACCAGAAGGAATTGAACCGTTAGCAGTATAGTTCATATTAACTGTTAAAGGCGCATTAGTAACAGCAACGCCAATCGTGTTAGCGCCAGTTACAACACCATCTGTATTAGTTGCGGTGCCAGGAGTACCGGCAGTCCATGCAACCGAACTTAAAAGACCTGTGACAGCCGGAGTAAGTGTACCCACAGTATTAGATGGTAAGCCAACTGACAAAACAGCATTAGGATCAGTACAAGTTAGGTTAACCGTGGCGGGTGTTCCCCCAGTTGAAGTTACAACAGCAGGAGTGCCACTATTCCAAACCAACGTACCGGGCAACGGGCTAGCAAACGTACAGGCTGCATAAGTTGTAATATCAAACAGAACATTTTGATTTGTAGTTTGGGCGGAAGCTTTCGGCATAAAGGCAACTGCACCCAAAATAGCAAGACCAGTAACGATCGCAAAACGACGATTCAGAACTTTAGGAACCATGATAAAACCTCCAGGGGTTTTTCTTTTCTGCTTAGGAGACGTTTTAAGGCAGCCATTTGTGAAAAAAAATCTGGCGATGAGTCAACCACAACCCAGCAACATTCCTAATGGCTTGCATTCGATATCACAGAATTTACTTTTGTCAAGATAAAAATTAAACTTTAAGCTTTATTTTAGATTTTTGTCATCAACAAAAACCCATAGAAAACACCCTCCACTAACAGCAAAGGGTTAAACCATTTAAACAACAAAAAAGTTGCTAGCTTGTACTATAAAACACCCAAAAACTAACCCATATCTCGACGCTCCACCCCCCGCTCATACTCCGCCAACCGACGACGCAAAATCACCCGCGCTTGGGAAACCCGCTTACGCACATTTGCCCCCGACAAACCCAAGCGCTCCCCAATCTCCCCATAGGAACAATCCTCCTCCACCCATAACACCATCACCTCCCGCAACTTCGGCGGTAAGGAGGCGATCGCCTCCCCACAAAACGCCAAAAACTCCTCCTGTAAGAGCCAATCCACCAGCCCCTCCTGTCTCCAATCCGGTGCAACCTCCTCCAAATTCTCACAACCCACTGCCCGCCGCCCCCGCTGCCGGTGGAGATCCATACATAAATTCTTCGCCAACTGCCGCAACCAAGCCCGCTCATTGCGGACAGCCCCCTGCTCCCTCAGCTTCACCTTCGCCTTCAGCATCGCCGCTGATAGCGCATCCTCCGCATCCATCACATCCTCCATCCACCGCAAACAACAACGGTAAAGCTCATCCTCATAGCGCAACCACAGTGACCAAAAACCGGCATCATCAGGATCATCCCCTGAACCAGAAGCGCGATCGCCACCATCGCCATCATCCAACGGCGTAGCCATAATAAAACCAACCTCAAAAGTGAATACAGTCATTTTTTTGAAGGAATGTAAAGGTAATTAATGGAATTACCTTGCTGTCAAGAATATTTAGAATTGTAAAGACTCTGCCACAAGCCTTAACAATTTCGATCTCCTGAGTATTAATCCTGAGTCGTCATAGAGCGACAAACCAACCTTGCCCCTGTATAACCACTGCTTCCGAACGCAGGCCCGCAACTGAATTTCGATCATAACTGGGTTTATCAACATGACATTAAGCTGACCCTCTGATTATATTGTTCACCCTCAAAACCATAGCGAGATTTTCCGGAAAACTTAAGATTTTTCTCAAAATCTCCTCCCCTAGGGGTTTGACCCCTACAGCCAATTGCCAATTAACACAAACGGAGCCCAAACCTTCGGATCTTTAAACTGCTCATCCTTGAGTAACATCACCTGCGCCTGCCGCAATGCCTCCGCCTTCCCCACCTCCGGCGTTGCCCGTAAAATCTCGTAAAACTTCACCATCAACTCAGCAGTAGAGCCATCGCCCACCCGCCAGAGCGTGGCGATCGTACTCCGCGCCCCCGATCGCAACGCCACCCCCGCCATCCCCAACGCCGCCCGCTTATCCCCCTCCGCCGTCTCACAAGCACTCAACACCAAAAGCTCCAACGCCTGACTTTTCGGCAAATCTCGTAAATCCAAACCCGCCGCAAAATCCACCACATTTAACTTGCCATCTCCAATCACCAAAAACGTATTCTCCTGTTGAGAACTAAATTTGCCATGGGTGGCAATATGCACAATGGGAAACTGCCCCGACCTTACCTGTACCCGCAACTGTTCCCGCGTAAATTCTTCATTGAGCAGCAGTGCCGTCGGCACAATCTTTTCAATTCTTTCCAGTTCAGAAATCGTATAGGGTAAATTTGAAAATTGCTCAGTCCCTTTAAACTCTTCAAAGTTATCCCTTGCACCCCCCAAAACCCGTAGCCGTACCTGTTCAATTTTGCGCGGGCTAAACAGCTTAGAACTGGGAACTGTTACTAAACCAAAACCCTTTTCAATCATATATTCTTGATGTTCTTGATCATACAAAACCGCCACTGGCATCCCTTGTAACATCGTATCAAAGGCAAACACCAATGTTTTAATTTGATAGACCTTAAAGCTTGCTTCAAAAGGAGCAATTAACCAATGATAAAGCTGGCTACCGTTGCTCAAAATGCGATCCCCACTAATGCCCCCTTTCGTTCTTAAATTCGTCATCAAATTAACTACTGTTCCAACAACATCTTCCAAGACGCGATGCTCTTGTAAATCGGCATTGGGAAATGCCGCAATCACCTCTAGGCGATTTTCTAACAAAATCGTAAATAAAAATGACGCATAGGGATCCGCTATTTCTACCGATGTATCAGCAAATTGGGTACAGTCATCTTGAAAAAAGTTATCTAACTCTGCCAATTGCAAGGATTCAATCACATCACGGGCGGTGCGGAGATGGGATTGAGAAATTTCCCCTGTTGGGCTATCGGGTTGGAGCAATAGATCGGCATATTCTCGGTAAAAAGGTTCAACGCGATCGCGAAAATCGTATTGCATCGTTGTATTAAAAGCGACGAGATTATTCCGCAGACTTTGCAGCAATTGATAAGCCTGTTGATACTCGCGCAAACTTTGGGGGCGATCGCCCCCCTTGGCTAAAATTCGCCCCATCTGCCAACGCCAAGGATAGGCCAAATGGGCTTGGCCGCTACTGAAGGCGATCGCCTTGGCCGTCGTCGCTTCCGCCTCAGTCAACTGCCCCGCCGCCTCGTACCATTCCCCCTGATAACCATAACCATAGGCTGCTATTTCACTATTGCCTTGAGCCTCGGCAGTGGTGGCGATCGCCTCCCCCCAAGCCCTCGCCATCGCTTCCTCCCCCAAACAATGCAACATCTGAGCATATTGCAACAAACTGCTTTGTAAATGGGGTTGAATTAAACGAGAATCAGCAAGCGTAGGGGGTGGAATTTGCCCCAAGAGGGCTGTCGCCGCTTCCCTTTGCCCTAAACGCTGATGGAGACTAATTTGCTGGATTAAAGCTGGCAATGTTAACCCCAAATCCTCAAGCTTTAATGCCATAACCTCTTGGTAATAAACCAACGCTTGATCATAGGAACTCACTGCTAACCCTGAAGCTTTCCCTGGACAGGCCTGATAATGAAATTGGATTTCCGCCTGAGCTTCAGCCCGTTCTTGATCCCCCTGCGATCGCGCCACATCCCCCAACGTCAACAACCGCAACCCCTCCCGCTGGCGATCCTGCTGTATGCCCAACCCCTCCAAAAGTTGCCGCGCCGCCGCAAAATAGCCCCCTTGCCGCCACAAATCCCCAAGGGCGATCGCCACCGCAAAATTCCCCGCTTCACCCATCCCCCGCCAATCCTGTTCTTTCCACTGCTCCGGCTCACAGCCTACATTCAACCCCAACCCCTCTAGGAGCGTGGCGCAACTTTGCAGAGATAGGCCGAGTTTTTGTTGAGCGAGGCTTTGATGAATCCGGTTTTGCTGAAGACGGTCAGCTAGGGGGGGAAATTGGTCATAGATCGCCGCCGCCTGTTGCCAAGCCTCCAAAGCAATTTGGAATTCCCCCTGATGGAGGGCGATCGCCCCGAAAATATCCAAACTTTGGGCGAGGATCTGCTGTTGATGTTCTGTCGTGGGGTGCTGATTCAACCCCGCAAGACTGCGATTAATCAGAGCGCGGGCCTGGGGCAAATCCCCCAAACTTTGGGACTGATGGGCTTGGTTACTGAGGGTGACACAATCGGCTAAAACCGTAGAGCAGCGATCGGCGTTGGCAGACATATCGCCCCCCCATTGCCCCCAGGCTCCCCGTCCCCAACCCAACAGGAAAACCAGACAAAACCCCACAATCCACCAGCCCACCCGCGAAATTTTCATCATCCCACCCTCAACCCAGATCAAAATCCATTGTAGGGGCGAAAAATCTTTCGCCCTCCCCTAGGATCACTCTCCCACCAATTCCCCGTTCCCTCTTCCCCCCTCGCATCCCCCCACAGCACAACGGGAACCCCCCCGCGCCGCCGCAATGGCCGCCAAACTGGGCCGCCCCGTAATCGGCAACCGTAACGCCGCCCAAACCCCATAGAGCCAATCCACCACCGGCCCAATCACCGGCCAACCCGTAGCCGCATAGATCCACCCCAACCCAATCAGGGCATAAATCTGGCGAAACACCTCCACATTTTTTAGCACCGTCCCATCGGAGCGCACCGCATGAATTCGTTCCATCGCCGCTTCAAAGCTCACCCCCCCATGTTCGGCGGGATCATAGTCCGGCTCCATGATATTGACGAAAGCAAGACGATGGCGATCGCCATCCCGTTTCTGCAAAAACTCCACCTCATGGCGACAAATCCCACAATCGCCATCATAGAGCAGCTTAATTTCCCAAGTCTGATCAGCCATTGGTCAAAAATTAGTAAAGAAATGTAAACACCTCCATTGTAGGGGCGAAAAATTTTTCGCCCTCCCCTCGCCCTCCCCTCGCCCCTCCCTCTGTTCCCCGTTCCCTGTTCCCCGTTCCCCATTCCCCCCCAATCGTTTACAATTCTTCAAGTGAATCATCAAACATTGACCAAAAATGCGAGTAGCGATCATTGGGGCGGGCCTAGCCGGACTTTCCACCGCCATTGAATTAGTAGACGCGGGCCATCAAGTGGACATCTACGAAGCCCGCAACTTCGTCGGCGGCAAAGTCGGCAGTTGGGTGGATAAAGACGGCAACCATCTCGAAATGGGCCTCCATGTCTTCTTTGGCTGCTACTACAACCTTTTCGCCCTGATGCGCAAAGTGGGAGCCTTTGACCATCTGCTGGTTAAAGACCATACCCATACGTTCGTTAATACCGGCGGCCGCATTGGAGAACTGGATTTTCGCTTCATTACCGGCGCACCCTTCAACGGATTGAAGGCTTTTTTCACCACTTCTCAGTTGAATCTTGTCGATAAACTCACCAACTCCCTGGCCTTGGGGACTAGCCCGATTGTACGGGGTTTGGTGGATTTTGAGGGGGCGATGCAGACGATCCGCGATTTGGATGGGATTAGTTTTGCGGATTGGTTCCGCAGCCATGGGGGGAATGATGGCAGCTTGAAAAAAATGTGGAACCCGATTGCCTACGCTTTGGGCTTCATCGATACGGAAAATATTTCCGCCCGCTGTATGCTCACCATTTTTCAATTCTTTGCGGTGAAAACTGAAGCCTCCGTGTTGCGGATGTTGGCGGGTTCCCCTCAAGAATATCTCCATAACCCGATTGTGAAGTATTTGAGCGATCGCGGCGTGACGATCACCACCAATTGCCGGGTTCGGGAAGTGCAGCACGAGCATGATTGCGTTACGGGGTTAATTTTGGCCGATGGGGAGGGCGATCGCACCCTCACCGCCGATGCCTATGTGGCCGCCTGCGATATCCCCGGCATTCAACGGCTTCTACCGGCAGAATGGCGCAAATGGCCCCAGTTCGATAATATCTATAAGCTCACCGCTGTCCCTGTGGCGACGGTGCAACTGCGCTTTGATGGTTGGGTGACAGAACTCAATGATCCCGCCAAACGCAAACAGGCCGAGGCGGCGGGGTTAGATAATCTGCTTTATACCGCCGATGCCGATTTCTCCTGCTTTGCCGATCTCGCCCTCACCAGTCCTAAGGATTACTACCGTCCCGGTGAAGGCTCCCTGCTGCAATTAGTCCTCACCCCCGGAGATCCCTTTATTAAACAAAGCAACGAGGCGATCGCCCACCATGTTTTAAGCCAAGTTCAGGAACTCTTCCCTTCCGCACGAGAGCTAAATATGACCTGGTATAGCGTCGTCAAACTGGCCCAATCCCTCTACCGAGAAGCCCCCGGCATGGATCCCTACCGCCCCGCTCAAAAAACCCCCATCCCTAACTTCTTCCTGGCGGGTAGTTATACTCAGCAAGACTACATTGATAGCATGGAAGGGGCAACCCTTTCCGGACGACAGGCCGCAGCGGCGGTGCTGGCGGCTCTGGCTGAACAACCGGCGGCGATCGCCGTCTAACCCCCTCATCCCCCCTAGATATATGTCCGATTGGTTAGAGCATAGTGTCCAAGTCGAGATCAACGCCCCCATGGATTTGATCTGGAATGAATGGTCGAGTTTTGAAAAAATGCCCCTCTGGATGAAATGGATTAAATCCGTAGAAGTCCGCCCTGACCAGCCGGATCTGTCCCGCTGGACATTGAACACAGGGGGCCTAGAATTCTCTTGGCGAGCCAGGATGTTAAATGTGGTGGAGCATCAAATCATTCGCTGGGAATCCGTCGATGGCTTACCCAATAAAGGGGCGATCCGTTTTTATGATCGCCATGATCACAGCGTTGTCCGCCTCTCCGTCTCCTATGCCATCCCCAGCATTTTAAAATTCCTCGATAGCCTCTTTTTAGGCAAAGCCGTCGAGGATACCATTCAAGCCGACCTCGAACGCTTCCGCACCCATATCCTCAGCCTCCTGTAGGGGCGAAACAGTTTTCGCCCCTGCCATTTTCGCCCCTCCCCTCTGTAATCCCCAACACCCAAACCTGCCAACCCCCCCCGCTATAATGCGGCCAACTGGCTTAAATCCCCCCTTTTTTTGTTTATGGATATCCTCAGTCTCTCCCTCCTTTCCATCGGTCTAGCCGCCGATGCCTTTTCTGTTTCCGTCACCAGCGGCCTCCTCATTCAACGCATCAAAATCCATAAGGTGCTGATCATTGCCCTCGCCTTTGGCATTTTCCAAACCTTGATGTTTTTCCTCGGTGGGTTTATGGGGTTTACGGTGCGACCCTGGATCGGCGGTGTACAGCATTGGATTGCCTTTATCCTGCTGAGTGCGATCGGGGGCAAAATGATTTATGAATCCTTCAAGACCGAGGACGAAGAAAACGAAACATCCTTTAACCCAACGGAAATTTATACGCTGTTGGGGTTGGCGATCGCCACCAGTATCGATGCCCTCGCCGCTGGCTTAGGGCTAATTTCCCTTGATGATTCACTCCTTTTCTCGGCGATCGTGATCGGGGCTGTAACCTTCGCACTGTCTGCCTGTGGTGTGCTGCTAGGCAATCTGATTGGCCGCCATCTGGATTTCAAAGCCGAAATCATCGGCGGTTTCGTTTTGATTGCGCTCGGACTACGGACGTTGTGGGAACATTTTTTAATCTAGGTTAACCATGGAAACGCTTCAAACCGATTTGCTCATCGTTGGCGGCGGCGTGGGGGGAACCTGCGCCGCCATTCAAGCGGCCCGGCGGGGGGTAAAAACGGTTTTAGTCAGTGCTGGCCCTTGGTTGGGGGGAATGCTGACAGCGGCAGGGGTGGCGGTTCCCGATGGCAATGAGTTGACCCCTTGGCAAACGGGGCTATGGGGGGCTTATTTGCGGGCCTTAGCTGAACGAGAACCCACAGGCCTAGATCACAGTTGGGTGAGTTTGTTTAGTTATCAGCCCCGAACCGGAGCGCAGATCTTTGCCGATTGGGTCAAGGCGTTGCCATCGTTGCATTGGATTGCGGGCCAGGAGCCGGTAGGGGTGGTCAAGAAGGGCGATCGCCTCACCGCTGTAAAATTTCCCGATTATTGCATCCAAGCAAAACTGATTCTCGATGGCACAGAATTGGGGGATTTACTCGCCTTGGGGGATGTGCCTCACCGTTGGGGCTGGGAATTGCAGGGGGAATTTAACGAACCCAGTGCGCCCCCGAAATTTAATGATCTCACCCAACGTTATCCCGTCCAGTCGCCGACTTGGGTTGCACTGTTGCAGGATTATGGCGTTGGGGTAAAAGCCCCCAAGATTGATGCTCCTGATGGGGATTTTACGGGGGCTTGGGCAGATTATGGCGGGGAACATTTCCTCAACTATGGCCGCCTGCCGGGGGATCAGTTTATGCTCAATTGGCCCATTGCGGGCAATGATTACGCCGTGGGTTTGGATCGCATCATTCAGGGAGAACGGGGAGAATTTGAGCGGGAGGCTCAGGACTATAGCCTCAGTTTTGCTCGGTATATTCAGCGGCAATTGGGCGATCGCTACGGTTTAGCTGCCCATACCTTCCCCACCGGCCCCCTCGCCCTCCAAGCCTATTACCGCGAAAGCCGTCGCCTTCAGGGTCAAGCCACGATCACCGAGTTAGATATTCTCCCCCAGGGAACCGTTGCACCGTTGCCCATTCAGGGGGGTGAAGTGGGGGCCATTGCCCTTGGCAACTATGCCAATGATCACCATTATCCCGGCGTAGACTTTCCCCTCAAACCCAAATCCATTCAATGGGGGGGCCGCTGGACGGGAACCCCCTTCACGATTCCCTATGGGGCGTTGGTTCCCCGCGAGACTTTGGGGTTGATGGTTTGTGAGAAAAATATCAGCGTTTCCCACATTGCCAATGGGGCCACAAGGTTGCAGCCGGTGGTGATGGGCATTGGCCAGGCGGCAGGGATGGCGGCGGCGTTGTGTCTTGAGCAGGGTTGTGAACCGGCAGAATTGGAGGTGCGATCGCTCCAAAATGCTCTGTTAACGGATGCGATCGCCCCCGCCGCCGTCGTGCCTTTATTCAACCTCCCCCCCCATCATCCCCAATGGCTCCATTGGCAGCAATACTATCTCGATCATCCCGAAGCCTATCCCGCCGATGGTTGTTGCCCCTTAACGGGGGATTTTTCCAGCGAAATTGAGCGCGGGGTGAAAATCACAGGATTGCTGACTTCTGAAGAACCGCACCGCTACCGCATCGAATATCAAGGGGAATCTTGGCAGGTGATCACGACCCGGCCGGAGGTGGCGGCCAAGTTGCCCGATTTGGGCGGCAAAACCCTAACCCTTTGGGGCCGGTTTAACCCTGCGGGCCGCTGGATTGTGGTGGAAAAAATCGGTTAATGGGTGGCATAGGCGATCGGGGATCAATAATCAGCGCAAGCGATCAGGCGAAAATGATCGGACGCAAGCGTTGCGCCCCTACAGGGGGTCTGTAGGGGCGCAATGCTTGCGCCCCCAAACCCATTACGCCCCCACGTTTCCCTATTGCCCGTTCCCTATTGCCCATTCCCCGTTCCCCGTTCCCCATTCCCCATTCCCTCACTTCCGCAGACAAACCGCCAACAACCCCTCCAATTCCCCCTGATTCAAAGGCGTAACAATAAACACCTCCTGCACCGTCTTGCCAGAGCGGGCGATCGCCTTAAATCCCCCCCGAATCGGTACAGAAATTCGCACCGTCAGCTTTGGGGTGTGGCCCTTGACCCGGCCAATCACCCCAGGGGTGACGGTTTGAATCCCCTCATGGGTGATCAACCGCTCTAACACCGGGATCAGTCCCGGTAGATGGGTGGAATGGTTCCAAACGAGACGACCGGGGTCGGGTTTGGCCATTAGGCCGCCTCCAGGGGGGCCATCGTTAACCCTTCCCGGCTCAATTGTTGATGATAAAGTTCAGCCGGTTCCTGGGGGCCGACCCAAACGATCGCCTGGCCCTCAAAATGGATCTGTTCCGTCAACTGCCAAGCGCGATCGCCCGTCATGCTGGGGATATACTTTAATAAACAATTCGCAACGTGTTCAAAGGTATTAAAATCATCGTTAAGGACGATGACCTTAAAGTTAGGATAGGGCTTGCGAACCGTTTCCTGGGCCCGCACCGGGGCTTGAAGGGGACTAGAAGCTGTAGCCCCAAGGGCAACAGAAGCGACCATAATCATATTGAATTTAGATTGCAGCAACAGGGAACAAAGACTAACCAGCATTCTTGCGCCATCGGTCTAACCCGAAACTATCCCCCCACAGGGGAGCAATGGGGAATCACAGGCGATCGCGCTCTACGCTTCCCCATTTTAGTGCGGATGGGGGCGGGCTGTCTGGATTCTCGGAGGCTAAACCATGATTGCATCCTTTGACCATCACGCCATGAGTCCCCAGGCTTATTTAGACTGGGAAGCTCACCAGGAGATCCGCCATGAATACCTTGATGGCTACGCCTATGCCATGAGTGGCGGGACGCTAACCCACAATGCGATCGCCATTAATCTGATTGCTACCCTGCGGGGGCAGTTACGCGGTGGCCCCTGTCGGGTGTTTGGGTCGGATGCGAAGGTGAGGATTAGTGAGCAGGGGCCTTTTTTTTACCCCGATGTAGTGGTGAGTTGTGATGGTGGCGATCGCCAAGCGGTGCAATTTCTCCAAGCTCCCTGTCTCGTCGTTGAGGTGCTTTCCCCCACCACCGAAGCCTACGATCGCGGTGCGAAGTTCCAGCAATACCGCCGCTTACCCAGTTTGCGGGAATATCTATTGATCAGTTCCCAACAGATCAGCGTTGATCTGTTTCGGTTGAATGCGGCTCAAACTTGGGAACTTCACCCCTATGGGATCGGGGATGACATCCATCTCACCAGCCTTGACTTCACCCTCCCCATCGATGTGCTCTACGAAGAAGTGGAATTCCCCACGGCATCATCGATAAAACTCTCACTCGATTAAATTCTGTGGATTTGCGGACTATCGGGGAAACTAAATGTAAACATGGGAAAGAACTACCCGCCTTCCTGGCATGATTCAGATGCTGCTCCGTATTAGCTCTAGTCCCTTGAAACAACTGCCCCTCAGGGTTGTGTTAGTTGTGCCTTTCATAGTACAATTGTTCGCTGCCGTGGGCATCATTGGGTATTTGTCCTATCGCAATGGTCAGCAGGCGGTGGAAAACCTCGCCAGCCAATTGATGGGGGAATTGGGCGATCGCATTGTTCAGGAAGTCTCCACGACGATGGAAATTCCCCATCAAATCAATCGCACCAATGCTGAATCAATCCGGCTGGGCCTCTTGGATTATCGCCAAACCGTTGATCTAGAGCGACAATTTTGGCATCAGGTACAAATTTTTGATTCCGTCACCGCCAGTTATTTTGGGACTCCCCAGGGGGGCATTGTCCTGGCGGGCCGCAGCGATCGCGGTCTTCCCTTTCTGCGGATCACCGCCAACTTTACCAAAGGGGATTACTACCGCTACAGCACCGATGAACGGGGCGATCGCCTCGAACTCCTCGAAACCACCACCTACGATGCCACCCAACGCCCTTGGTATATCGCCGCCCAAACCGATCGCCGCCCCACCTGGAGTGATATTTACCTGTTTGTCTCCAGCCAAACCCCCGGCATTACCGCCAGTCAACCCGTCTACGATCAACAGGGGGAACTCTTAGGCATCCTGGGGGTGGATTTAGCCCTCAATCAGATCAATCAATTTTTAAATGAACTCACCATTGGCCAACAGCGGAAAGTCTTGATCATGGAGCGATCGGGCAAAATGATTGCCTCCTCCACGGAAGAATCCCCCTTTTTAACCGATTCCGATCAGCAGCGGTTAGCCATGGCCAGCACGATCCCTGAAATTCAAGGGTCAGCGCGTCACTTGATCCGTGAGTTTGGCAGCCTACGCAACATTGACCGCCCGGAGCAGTTGCAATTTGCCATTGCGGGGGAAAAGTTTTTTGTAAAAGTCCAACCCCTGCGGGATGACTACGGATTGGATTGGTTAGTGGTGATTATTGTGCCGGAGGAGGAATTTACGGCGCAAATTCATCGCAACACCCAAATTACCATTCTGCTCTGTGTCATTGCCCTCGGTGTTGCCACGGGGGTAGGGATCCTCACGGCCCATTGGGTCACGGCTCCCATTCTTCGCCTCAGCCAATCCGCCAAACAGTTGGCCCAAGGGAACTGGACTCAAGCTCCCCCCATTGAACGGGGGGATGAATTGGGGGAATTGGCGATCGCCTTCCAAACCATGGCCAAACAGTTGCAATCCTCCTTTGCCGTTTTGGAGCGCAGCAACCGCGCTTTAGAAGAACGAGTTGCCGAACGCACCGCCACCCTTGCCATCCGTGAAGCAGAGTTGCGGGGACTGTTTGAAGCAATGACGGAATTGGTGATGGTGTTTGATCGAGAGGGAGAATATAAACAAATTCTGTCCAATAATGTCGATCTGTTGGTGCGAGATAAAACAGAAGTGTTAGGGCGGAGAATCCATGATATTCTCCCCCGTGAGCAAGCGGATCAGTTTTTAGCCTACATTCAAACCGTGCTCAAGACTGGAAAACCCATTAGTTTTGAATATCAACTGGAAATTCAAAACCGTCCTGAGCCAGTGTGGTGTTTAGGGAGTATTTCTCGTATTTCTGAAAGTACGGTGGTCTGGGTTGCCCGCGATATTAGTGATTATAAAAATTCAGAAGCATCTCTACAACAAAGTGAGATGCAAAATCGCGCCATTTTGACCGCCATTCCCGATATGATGTTTCGGGTTAATCGCCAAGGGGTTTATTTAGGATTTATCAAAAGTTATGGGGTTGTGAACTTGTTGCCGGATGAATTTGATCCCATTGGTCAGCACATCACCAACTTTTTACCCGCCGATGTCGCCCAGCGCCATCTGGCCCACATCACGAAGGCGTTAGCCAGTGGTCAGGTACAAATTTATGAGCAACAGGTTTTTTTAACAGGTCAATTGCAAGAAGAAGAGGTGCGCGTCGTTCCCTACGGAGAGGATGAAGTGTTGTTTATGATTCGCAATATTACCGAACAGAAAGCCGCATTACGGGAACGGGAAAAAGCCCAGGCTGCTCTCCGGGAAAGTGAGGCTAAAAATCGCGCCATTCTCACGGCTATTCCTGACTTGATGATTCGTTTAAACCGTGAAGGGGTGTATTTAGACTATCTTGCCTCTCCAGATTTCCCCGCTCGTTTGGCTACCGATGAAAATCGCATTGGCCGTAATATTGCAGAGGTATTGCCGTCGGAAAGTACAACGATTTTAATGAGGGCGATCGCCCAAGTCCTATCCACAGGGAAAATGCAAATTGATGAGGTGGAATTTTTCAGTGATGGGCAATTTTATCAGCAGGAAATTCGCACGGTGGTCAGTGGTCAAGATGAAGTGTTGATGATTATTCGCGATATTACCGAGCGCAAACGCACGGAAGCCAGGTTACAGATTGAACGGCAACGAGCGGAGCAATTATTATTGAACGTCTTGCCCAAGGCCATTGCTGAACAGTTAAAGCACAGGCCCAGATCCTTAGCGGAACAGTTTGAGGATGCAACAATTTTGTTTGCAGATATTGTTGGATTTACGCCCCTTTCCGCCGAAATGGGGGCGATTGAATTAGTAGAGTTTCTCAATGAAATCTTTTCCACGTTTGATCAGTTAACGGAACGGTTTCGTTTAGAAAAAATTAAAACCATTGGGGATGCCTATATGGTGGTGGGGGGCTTACCCAGTCCCTATCCGGAACATACAGCAGCGATCGCCGCCATGGCTTTGGAAATGCAGCGGGCCATTGATCAATTAGTGCGCTCCAGCGGCAAACCCCTCCAGATTCGCATTGGTATCCATAGCGGCTCGGTGGTGGCGGGGGTGATTGGCATTAAGAAGTTTATCTATGACCTCTGGGGGGATGCGGTGAATGTAGCCTCTCGCATGGAGGCGTTGGGGGAACCGGGGAAAATTCAAGTGACGGAAACGGTCTATCAACGATTGCGCGATCGCTTTACGTTTATCCCCCGTGGCACAGTGACAGTCAAAGGGAAGGGGGAAATGCTGACCTATTGGCTCACGGGGGATCAGGGTCAACCCTGGCAACCGCCACCCCTCCCCAGCGAGCCGATGTTATGAACAGAAGAGATACAATCACCCTATTTAAACAATGAACACCCTGGCAATTTTAGGTTGTGGCTACGTCGGGACAGCCCTTGCTCAATCCTTGCACGCTTCTGGCTACTCGATGACCACCACCACCACCCGCGCCGAACGCCTTCCCGAATTAGCAAGGGTGAGCGATCGCCCCCTCCAGATTCAGGGCAATGATCCCGCTGGTTTAAGCCTGCTCCTCACCGGGCAAACCACCCTCCTCGTCAGCGTTGCCGCCCAAGGCAAGGACTACCGCAGCAGCTATCTCGCTACCGCCCAAACCCTCGCCCAAGTCATCCCCGCATTTCCCCAACTCCAACAGGTGATCTACACCAGCAGCTATTCCGTCTATGGGGATCAGGGGGGGCAATGGGTGGATGAGGCCACGCCGGTACAGCCGGGAACGGCGAATACGGAGATCTTGGCAGCAACCGAGGAAATTTTCCTCAAGCTCCCCGTGCCGAAGGTTTGTGTACTGCGGTTGGGGGGCATCTATGGCCCAGGGCGGGAACTGGAGCGGATTTTTAGCCGGGCGGCGGGGCAAACCCGACCGGGGTCGGGGTTGGAATGGAGCAATTGGATTCATTTAACGGATATTGTCGGGGCGATCGCCTTTGCCCAAGTTCACCAATTGGGGGGGATTTATAATGTCATTCAGGATGAAATTTTGCCCCTACGGGATTTGATTGCGCAGGTGTGCGATCGCCACCACCTCGCCCCCGTCCAATGGGATAGCAGCCAAGGGAGTGATCGTAAAACTAATGTCCGCTGTCGCAACCAAAAATTAAAAGCAGCGGGCTACACTTTCAAGCATCCCCAATTTTGGCCAGCACCCTGAACAGCCATGACTGCAAGTTTTGCTATCGAGACGACGATCACAACATTGCAAGAATTAGAAACCCGTTTTCAAATCCAACGGGCCAGCGATGGGAGTTTTTTCCCAGAATGGCAAGATGCGACAGGGGTTGACCCCATAACCCTGGATGATTCCACCCGCAAAGTCCTTGATCATCTTCGGGAACGCTTCTTGAACTACTACAAAGCCGGGTTACTTACGGAAGGGACAGTTTTGCTTTCGATCCTTGGCCCCTTGTTGGATTGTTTAGGATTCCATGAACCCCCCTATTTTGTCCGCTCTGAAGTGGGGGTGACGATTGAAGTGGTAGAGCGTGATGAGGTGTATCGGGGGCGCATGGATGTTTTGATTGTGCGCGATCGCCTCTGGATTTTGACATTAGAGGCCAAGCGGTCTAAATTTGCTGCGGATGTTGCCTTGCCGCAATGTTTGGCCTATTTGGGTGCTGCACCGCAGTTTCCCGCCTTTGGCCTTGTCACCAATGGTAGTGATTTCATTTTTTGCAAGTTAGCCGGTCAAACCTATGATTTTTCCGATCCCTTTAGCTTGTTATCCCATCACAATCGCCTTTATGCCATTGCCATGATTCTCTTGCGGCTCAAGGCTCTCCTCTAGGGAAGATCAGCCCCTAAAATAGGTGAGGCCCCATTCACAATCAACTATGACCCAATTGCTCAAACAGGTGCGGGTGCTTGACCCGGAAACGGGAACAGATGCGATCGCCGATGTGCTGCTCGTCGCGGGCCACATTGAGGCGATCGCCCCCCACCTCGACCACCCCACCGCCCAGATCCAAGCCGGGACAGGCAAAATTCTCGGGCCGGGGTTGGTGGATCTCCACAGCTACAGCAGTGAGCCGGGCCATGAAGACCGGGAAACTTTGGCGGATCTAACCGCCGCTGCCCAAGCGGGGGGGTTCACTCGCCTTACCCTCTTTCCTGATACCTTGCCCCCCCTCGACCATGCCCCCGCCCTCATCGCGCAACAACACCGTTGCCAAAACTTGCCGGTGCGTTGCCAATGGTGGGGGGCGATGACCTTGGGGTTAAAGGGCGAGCAGATGACGGAATTAGCAGAATTGGCCCCCCATGTGGTGGGGTTTAGCGATGGGGGGGCAATGCCGAAGTTGGGAATGTTGCGGCGGATTTTGGAATATGGGCAACCCCTAGGTAAGTCCGTTGCGATCATGCCGGTGTTTGGGGATTTACAGGGGAAGGGGGTGATCCGGGATGGGGATGATGCGGTGGAGTTGGGGCTACCGGGCGATCCCAGCTATTCAGAATCCGCTGCCGTGGCGGCTGTCTTGGAATTGGTGGCCCATTTTCGCACTCCGGTGCATTTGTTGCGCATTGCCACCGCCCGCAGTGTGGAACTAATTGCCAATGCCCAAGCCCAAGGGTTGCCGATTACCGCCAGCACCACCTGGTTACATTTGCTCTTGGATACCGGGGCGATCGCCAGCTATGACCCCAACCTCCATTTACAAGCCCCCCTCGGCAATCATGGCGATTGCCTCGCCCTGCGCGATGGCGTAAAAGCGGGGGTATTGGGGGCGATCGCCATTGACCACACCCCCCTCACCTACGAGGAGAAAACCGTCAGCTTTGCCGAATCCCCCCCCGGAACCTTGGGATTGCCCTTAGCATTGCCCCTCCTCTGGGAAGGCTTAGTCGCTCCGGGAATTTGGACAGCGTTGGAACTGTGGCAGGCCCTCAGCACCGGCCCCGCCCGCTGTTTGGGTCAAGATCCCCCCCGCTGTCAACCAGGGGCAACGGCAGAATTAACCCTCTTTGATCCCGCCGCATCCTGGGAAGTCACGGGAGAAAGCTTGCGATCGCCCAGTAGAAACACCCCTTGGTTGGGTCAAACCATCACGGGGCGGGTCATCCCTTTTTGGGGAAAGAGCTAGGCGTTAATGTGGAGAGGGGCGAAAGATTTTTGTGCCTCCGGCAGGCTTACGCCAACGCCCCTACGGCTCCATGGAATTACCCCTGGGCTGTGCAGCGGTTCCCCCCAGTCCGTCGGGGATTGAAATCCCCGCCTCAGAGCGAAAACCCGTTAAAACGGTTCCGGAGTAAGCTCTAGCCCACTTTCGCTATGAGCCAAGAACTTTAGTTCTTGGCGGATCAGGATTCGGCAAACTCATCCCCACTAATCAATCAAAATATCCTCCGCATCATCCTCCGGTTGCCAATCAATATCGGGCATCCGGTCAAAGGCATGGCGGACGGAATCTTCCCAAAGATTGCGAATTTTCGCCAAGTAGGGCGCACCGAGGCGTAATTGCAGACGGTGGCAAACTTGGAAACTATCCCGTTCGTACATGATCAAATTAATCGGCGGCCCCACGGAAAGATTCGACTTCATCGTTGAATCAATGGAGAGGAGCGCACATTTGGCCACCGCATTAAGATCCGTGTTAAACGTAATCGTGCGGTCTAAAATTGGCTTACCATACTTGGTTTCCCCAATTTGTAAAAAGGGCGTTTCCGGCGTGGCTTGAATGCAATTCCCCTGGGCATACACGAGAAACAACTTCGGATCTTCCCCTTGCAGTTGTCCCCCCACCAAAAAGTTACATTGAAAATCAATGCCATCCCGCTCTAGCCAGGGGCGATCGCGCTCCTGCACTTGGCGAATTTTATCCCCCACATAACAGGCGGTATCGTAGAGGGTTTTTTGACTGTGGAGATTTACCTTGGCCTGGTCTTGAATTTCTCGCTCAATCAGCGTCAAAATACTTTGGGTGACAGCGAGATTTCCCGAAGTACAGAGCAATAGAGCACGCTCACCGGGAATCGAAAAATCAAAAAGTTTCCGATAGGCGGAAATATAATCAACACCGGCATTGGTGCGGGAATCCGCCGCAATCACGAGGCCAGCGCGGTTAATTACACCTAAACAGTAGGTCATTGTCGGTTCAAGATAGGGCTGAGTTGATTTTAAAGCCCGTGGGAAGTTAAGGGTTGAGATTGTGGCCGCAGGTGCGACAGAAGCGATCGCTCGGTTGCACGGGGGAACCGCATTGGGGGCAAAAATGGGTGCTACTGGGTTGCGGGGGAGGGGGATTGATGCCCATGGGTTGGAGGGACATATCCCCCATTTTCATCGCCATATTGCCCATGCGCATTTCCATGGGAGGCATCGGCTCCATGGGAGCCATGGGAGCCATCGGGGTCATGGGTTCGAGGGTTTCGGCATCGGGGATACGGTCAAGGCCAATGACTGTGGCATCTCCTAGGGGGGGCAGTTCCCGCAGCAGGGCAACGCTCCCCCCGCTTTGAATTTGTAAAACAATCGAGGATTGGGCTTCAATGCGAAGGATGTGGCCCGCCTCGGTACGCCACAGGGTAGGAGGCGTGTGCCAAGGGCCAGTGGTGTAGCTAGAGCGTTGGGCCTGTTGTTGCCCCCCTTGGGAACTTTGCACCGTGATATGGGTGTGAGTATGGGTGTTCACCAGTTTGATCTGCTGGTGGGGGGAGAGTTGTCCGTGATAAGCCATGGGTTTTGGGGGTAGATGGGTGTTGTTATTGGCCGAACTCCAGGCGGGCTTGCTCAACAATTTCAACGGTGACAATCCCGGATTCAGTCTCCCGCGTCAATTCCTCAATGCGTTGCCGCGCCTGCGATCGCACAAAAAACGGAATATTATTCAACTTGGCCCGCGCCTCCGGAGTCCAGCGGATCGGGCCACCCCAATCACCCTCTGTGATCATTTTGCCTTTTTCCCAATTAAACGCTCTAAATTTTGCCCCAAGACACCGAGGGAAACAATCACCATCCCCACTAACTGCAACGCCATCATATTGCGACCAATCATGATCCAGGCTAACAGAGAGGTCAACGCTGGGCCAGAGGCTCCAAAAATCGAAGCCTTTGCCGCCCCAATGTAGCTAATCCCAATATTGTTGGCCAAGTAGCTCAACAGCGTTAACGCCCCCAACACTAAGCCGGAAACAATTAAGTTGGGCCACATGGCTGGCTCGACCATAATCGTGCTTTGGGCATAGGGGAAGAAGAGGCTGAGGGCAGAGAAAATCAGAATTACGCCGAAATTGACCACACTAAAGGGAACAGGGTGCAGTTTTTTGGTGCAAGCTTGGATCAGCAAAACATGGAAAGCAAAGGTGACACCTGCGCCAATGGCCGCTGCAATCCCCGCCGGAGCAAGGGTGCTGGCATCGGCGGAGAAGGGGTTAGAAATCATCACCACGCCTAAAAAGACGATGGTGGTGGCGGTGGCCCGAATCACGGAAGGCTTTTCCCCAAAGAACAGCCAAGAACAGAGAACGGTGACAATCGGGAAGATAAAAAACAAGGTGATCGCCACCCCAGGGGAAAGGGAGCCTAGGGCCATGTAGATCAGGGCAGAGGAGGCAAACAGGAAGAAGCCACAGCCAATCATATTGGCAAAGGCCACCCAGTCTTGCGATCGCAAAAACCGGCCAATGGCGGGCCAACTATCGGGGTAGAGCATTTGGGCCAACACCGCCATCAACGGCACCACCACCACCATCCGCATGAACAAAATCACCAAGGAATTACCAAAACTGGGGGAAATGTAGCCGCCAATTTCAAAAGTGCCAAACAGAGAGGATTGATTGAGGATGATCGAAATCACCACGTTCTGCAACGACAGCGCCAAAGAAGAGCACATCACGAGGATGAACCCCAGTTGCATTTTAGAAACGTCAACTTTTTGGGGTTTCGGGGGCGCAGCCGGTGGTGGGCTTGGGGGGGTGGGCTGACGATCCAGGGGCTGCTCTTGGCCGATGGTGCGGGGGGGCTGCACCGCCTGAAGCTCGATGGCATCCCGCACCACGGCATTGCTCGACAGTTCTGTCCGCAACCGACTCACCAAAGCATCGAGAATTGCCTCTCCCTGTTGCTCCAGGCTATACATCTGGCCCAACTGTTGGGAGAGGGTGCTTTGATAACTACTGAGATCCTGTTGGAGGGTGCGGAACGTCGTGCGCAGCGTTGTATCCAGGGAACTGATCAACCGGTAGGCATTGGCGTTGTAGTCATTGAGGGAGCCACCCCCATTGACCATGCCATTGTTCCCCAGTTGCGGCGCTTGGTTGCGAATATATTGGAGCAGTTGCTCGGCAATAATCGGCGCAAGCTGTTGGGCCAGTTCCTGTTGTTGTTGGCGTTGGGCTTGATTGTTGCGCTCCAGTTCCACCGTTTCCGCCATTAAGGTGGTTTTACGGTCTTGGAGTTGACTGATTTCCTGCTTGAGTTGAGCCACAAGACTATGCTTGAGGGCTTCAAGCTCTTGCGTCAGGGACGAGAGGCTTTCCTGTGCAGTATCCGGTGTGGCCGAACTAAGATCCGATGGTCTGTCCAGTTGCCCCATTATCTTTTCCTCTGTGTTCACAATCACCTACACCCTCCCCAAGGGCCGAGGAAGGAATTAATCGTTATTCTATGTCTTTAAAGTTACGGGGGATCGGCGGGAGGTGGGATTCTTTGCAGAAAAATTTTACAGTCTGGCCAAAGAAAAATCCGCTGCTGCCGTGAGCCTAGGTTTTCAGCACCGGCTCAATTCCCGGATCAACGGGAGCACCGAGGGGTTTCGTGCCAATGTCTTTTTAACTCAATGTGAGGATGATCATGCACTACTTTTTTCTTTCCGATGGTTGGCAAGTGGGGCGGGTGTGGGAGTTTGGCGGGTTGTGGAATGAAGGGGTGTGGCGGCGTAAACCCTATATTCAGAAGTTAAATGTGGGGTTGGTGGAGCAGGGGGAAACCCTGTGGCTGTACCAAGTGGAGGAAACGGTTTTGATGTTGGAGGTGCGACCTGATCCCAACCAAACCGGGGCGAGCAATATCGGTCAGGTGATGCTGCGGCGGCTGATGGATGCTGAACAGGCCTTGATGCGCCTCACCCAGGGGGAAAATGTGGTGCGATCGCCCTACCCAGGCGATCGCCCCCCTCCCCGCCCCTAAATTTGTTTGCGATTCTTTCTCACAATCGTTTACACTTCTTTAAAATAAGTTTCAGTATAGTGAGGGTTTAGGCTGGATATCCCCCTAAATTTGAGCCGCAGTCAACGGTTCACCCAGGGCAGCCATTGCTTAAATCCCCACTTAAGAACAAAATTCTGATAGACATTTCAATTTAGGAGGAGCGTAGTCGATGGGACTACCTTGGTACAGAGTACATACAGTCGTCTTAAACGATCCGGGCCGGCTGATTTCTGTGCATTTAATGCACACCGCCCTCGTAGCGGGTTGGGCGGGTTCCATGACCCTTTACGAACTCGCTATTTTTGATCCCAGTGATCCCGTGCTGAACCCAATGTGGCGGCAGGGGATGTTTGTGATGCCCTTCTTAGCTCGCTTAGGCGTAACCTCCTCTTGGGGGGGCTGGAACGTCACCGGCGAACCCTATGTAGACCCTGGTTTTTGGTCTGTAGAAGGGGTGGCGATCGCCCACATCCTCCTTTCCGGATTACTCTTCCTCGCTGCCTGCTGGCACTGGGTTTATTGGGATCTGGAACTGTTCGTCGATTCCCGCACTGGGGAACCTGCCCTTGATTTGCCGAAAATGTTCGGCATCCACCTTTTCCTCTCTGGCTTACTCTGCTTCGGGTTTGGAGCCTTCCACCTCACCGGCCTCTTTGGGCCAGGGATGTGGGTCTCTGACCCCTACGGCATTACGGGCCATGTCCAGGCGGTAGCGCCAGAATGGGGCCCCGCCGGATTTAACCCCTTTAACGCTGGGGGTGTGGTGGCCCACCACATCGCCGCTGGGGTAGTGGGGATTATCGCCGGTCTGTTCCATCTGACTGTGCGTCCCCCCGAACGGCTCTACAAAGCCCTGCGGATGGGGAACATTGAAACCGTCCTCTCCAGCAGTATCGCTGCTGTGTTCTTCGCGGCCTTCGTTGTCGCCGGGACGATGTGGTATGGCAGTGCCACCACCCCCATCGAACTGTTTGGCCCCACCCGTTATCAGTGGGATCAAGGCTACTTCCAACAGGAAATCGAGCGTCGCATTGAAACCAGCCTCGCCGCTGGCGCAAGCTACACCGAAGCCTGGGAAACCATCCCCGACAAATTAGCCTTCTATGACTATGTGGGCAACAGCCCCGCCAAAGGCGGTTTATTCCGCGTTGGCCCCATGGTGAATGGCGATGGCATCGCCCAAGAATGGCTCGGTCATCCCGTGTTTAAAGACAAAGAAGGTCGTCAACTGTTTGTCCGCCGTCTGCCTAACTTCTTTGAAACCTTCCCCGTCGTCTTAACCGATGCCGATGGTGTGGTTCGCGCTGATATTCCCTTCCGTCGGGCAGAATCTCAGTACAGCTTCGAGCAAGCTGGCGTACAAGTAAGCTTCTATGGTGGGGCCTTGAGCGGTCAAACCTTCACCGATCCCCAAGAAGTGAAACAGTTTGCCCGGAAAGCCCAATTGGGTCAACCTTTCACCTTTGACCGGGCAACCCTCGGTTCCGATGGTGTGTTCCGTACCTCTACCCGAGGTTGGTTCACCTTCGGTCATGCGGTGTTTGCGCTCTTGTTCTTCTTTGGCCACATTTGGCATGGTTCCCGTACCCTTTACCGCGACGTGTTCGCGGGGGTTGGGGCCGACCTCGAAGAACAAGTGGAATGGGGTTTATTTGCCAAAGTTGGCGATAAAACCACCCGCGTTAAGAAAGAAGCCTAAACTTCTCGCCTTCAGTTTTTAACCCAAACCTTTCCCTCCCCCGATTTGGGGGAGGGAATTTTTTATCGCCAAAACCTTTCCTTTTCCTGTTAAACTAGCAACTAGCTGTATTTTTTAAGAATTTAAAAATGGAAAGTGTCGCTTATATCCTTGTTCTGGCCTGCGGGATTGGTGTATTGTTCTTTGCGATCGCCTTCCGCGAACCCCCCAGAATTGAAAAATAACCGGCTCCTTGCCGATTCGGGACGGGGCAAACCCCCTTAACCTCCCCTTTCACATTCCGTTTTGATAGCCCACGGGGTTATCTAAGTTTCTTGAGATTTGATTGCTTGATTGTGAGCCGCGATCGTGCTTGGGTTCCCAGCCGGGAAACCCAGGCTCGTCGTGGCTATTTCCACGTCAGCCCAGGGACATAACTGCTATGCAATGCCCAGCCTGTCACCAGACCGAAAGCCGCGTCCTCGAATCCCGCTCCACTGAAGGCGATAAAAGCATCCGGCGACGGCGGGAATGTTTGCACTGTAAACACCGCTTCACCACCTACGAGCGCATTGAATTCGTCCCCATTACCGTGATTAAACGGGATGGCCATCGCGAACTTTTTGAACGCTCTAAACTGCTACGGGGCATTATCCGCGCCTGCGAAAAAACCGGCATTGCCCACCAACGCCTAGAACTATTGGTGGGGGAAATTGAAAGTCAACTTCAGCAGCGCAGCCGCCGGGAAACCACCAGCGCCGAAATTGGCGATCTTGTCCTCCAAGCCCTGCGCCAGGAAAATGAGGTGGCCTATGTACGCTTTGCCTCGGTGTATCGGCAATTTACCGGAATTCATGACTTTATAGATACCCTCAATCACCTGCAAATCCAATCGCCCCAACCCCCAGAGGGCGATCGCCCCTGGCCCAGCAACCGCGTCACAAGTCTCTCCGCCCTGCCTCCCTTTTAGGGGCTAGGGAAGCCGGAAAACCTTACCTTACCTAACCTCCCCCTCTCCCATTTTTGGGAGAGGGGGATTGAGGAGGTGAGGGGAACAGACTGAAGTCCGCACGACAAACTTAAGCGACCTCAATAAGCTAAGATATTAATCTTGTGCATTGTTTAAAAATGATACACTCGGAGTATGTGGCCGTCGAGTAGCATTTCTGCCCCTGGCTCAACCTGCTTGATTGCGCCCCCGGAAAACCCAATGGCGGGTCTTTTCAATCCATCCCGGAGAGAACAGCCCCTGTTGAGTTTGTTTATTTGTGTCTGAGAAGTCTCGCTATTACCACAGGAATTTACCCATGATTCCCACACAGTGAAGCGTTACGGAGTTAAAAGCTAGGAATACATTACACACATGGTCAGTCAGAAAAACACCGTTAGTAACAAAGACATTGGTTTTACCCACGAGGATTTTGCTGCGCTCCTGGATCAATACGACTATCACTTTAGTCCGGGGGATATCGTCCCCGGTACGGTGTTTAGCATGGAGCCGAGAGGGGCGTTAATCGACATTGGTGCAAAAACCGCCGCCTACATCCCCATCCAGGAGATGTCGATCAACCGTGTCGATGATCCCAGTGAGGTCTTACAACCAGATGAGACACGGGAGTTTTTCATTCTGACTGACGAAAACGAAGATGGTCAGTTGACCCTCTCCATTCGCCGCATTGAATACCTCCGGGCCTGGGAACGGGTGCGCCAACTGCAAGCGGAAGATGCCACCGTGCGCTCCAACGTTTTCGCCACGAACCGAGGCGGGGCCTTGGTGCGGATCGAAGGGCTACGGGGCTTTATCCCTGGTTCCCACATCAGCACGCGCCAGGCCAAAGAAGATTTGGTGGGTCAAGATCTGCCCCTGAAATTCTTAGAAGTGGATGAAGACCGTAACCGTCTCGTCCTCAGCCATCGTCGCGCCCTCGTGGAGCGGAAGATGAATGGTTTGCAGGTGGGCGAAGTTGTTACCGGCATGGTGCGGGGCATCAAACCCTACGGGGCCTTTATCGATATTGGCGGCGTGAGTGGTCTGCTCCACATTTCGGAAATTTCCCACGACCACATCGATACGCCCCACAGCGTCTTTGCCGTCAATGATGAGTTGAAGGTGATGATCATTGACCTCGATGCCGAGCGCGGTCGGATTTCCCTCTCCACGAAGCAACTGGAGCCGGAAGCCGGGGATATGCTCAAAAACCGTGATCTGGTGTTTGAAAAAGCCGAAGAAATGGCCGAAAAATATCGGCAGAAGCTCCTGCAACAACAGCAGGGCGAACCGGAGGAACTGGTGGAAGTGGATCTCGAAGAGGAAATTTCTGCGGTTGAGGAAGAACTCGAACCCGTTGCGAGCGGCGTAGAAGAGTAACCGTTGAGGTTCAATCCCCTTAGGCCCTTGGGTTTAAGGGGATTTTTGTCGCCATTGGGTCAAGGATGGCAGTGGAGATGGTGAGCGCGGGTCAGGCTTGGGGGTTTGATGGCGATGGGGCGTTACTGCGTTTAGTGGTGGAGGCCCATCGCATCCGCTATGCCTATTTGTTTGATCCCCTCATCGCGGTGCATACGGCCCGGGTGGAGCCGTTGCCCCATCAAATCACCGCTGTTTATCGGGAAATGCTCCCCCGTCAGCCGTTGCGGTTTTTGTTGGCGGATGATCCGGGGGCGGGGAAGACGATTATGGCGGGGTTGTTGATGCGGGAGTTGCTGATCCGGGGGGATTTGCAGCGCTGTTTGATTGTTTGTCCGGGGAGTTTGGCGGCGCAATGGCAGGAGGAGTTGGCGGATAAGTTCGATCTGCCCTTTGCGATCGCCCTCCCTGAGCGCCCCTTGAGGGAAACCCCCCTGGCCATTGCCCGCCTCGATCAATTTAGCCGCAGCGAGGAACTACAAAACCAATTGCAGCAAATGGATTGGGATTTGGTCGTTGTCGATGAGGCCCATAAATTAGCGGCGACGGTGTTCGGGGGGGAACGGCGGGAAACGAAACGCTACAAACTGGGGAAGCTCCTGGCCACCGTGAGCCGCCATTTTCTGCTGATGACCGCCACACCCCACAACGGCAAAGAGGAGGATTTTCAGCTTTTTCTCGCCCTGTTGGATGGCGATCGCTTTGCCGGGGGATATCGCGATCCCTCCTATACCTGCGATCCCGCCGATCTGATGCGGCGTTTGGTCAAAGAAGACCTATTAAAGTTTGACGGTACGCCCCTTTTCCCCGAACGCCGCGCCCATACGGTGCAATACCAGTTATCCCCCCCAGAGGCGGAACTCTATCGCCAGGTGACAAACTATGTGCAGCGGGAATTTGACCGCGCCGAAGCCCTCAACCACAACGGCCGAAAAAGTACCGTCGGCTTTGCCCTGACGATCCTCCAGCGGCGTTTAGCCTCCTCCCCCGAAGCCATTTATCAATCCCTGCGGCGGCGGCGCGATCGCCTCCAAGCTCGCCTCACCGCAGCCCGCCAAGGCCAAAACCTAGCCTGGCAACTCCCCCCCATCGATCTGGAGGATTGGGAGGAGGATGGGGATGAGATGGGGGATGAGGAACGGGAAGCGACGGAGGCGGCGGTGGTGGAGCAGGCGACAGCGGCCCGAACGATCGCCGAACTGCAAAAGGAGATCCAGCAGCTTGAGGCCTTGGAGCGGTTAGCCCTTGGGGTACGGCAGGGGGGGCGCGATCGCAAATGGGATCAACTCTCACAACTGATCCAAACCCTTTGGACGGAAACAATCACGCCCAAACTGGTGATCTTCACGGAACATCGGGACACCCTCGACTACCTCACCGGGCGGATCACGACGCTCCTCGGTCGCCCGGAGGCGGTGGTACTCATTCATGGCGGGATGGGTCGCCCTCAGCGACGAAAAGCAGAGCAAGGTTTTAAGCAGGAGGATCAAGTCCAGGTGTTGATTGCCACCGATGCGGCGGGAGAGGGGATTAATCTCCAACGGGCGCACCTGATGGTTAACTACGATCTGCCCTGGAATCCCAACCGTTTAGAGCAGCGGTTTGGCCGGATTCACCGCATTGGCCAGCGGGAGGTGTGCCATCTGTGGAATTTGGTGGCCCAGGGGACGCGGGAGGGGGATGTGTATGGGCGGTTGTTGGAGAAGTTGGCGGTGGTGCAGGCAGCGTTGGGGGGGAAAGTGTTTGATGTGTTGGGCAAGGCCGTAACGGGTCGGGAATTGCGGGAATTAATGATGGAGGCGATCCGCTATGGAGAGCGCCCCGATGTTAAGGCCCGGCTTAACCAAGTGTTAGGCGATCGCCTCAATCCCCAGTATTTAGAGGATCTCCTCCACCGGGAAGCCCTCGCTCACGATCGCCTCAACCTTGACGCAGTGGCAACAATCCGGGCAGACATGGCCCGGGCCGGCGTTTGCAAAATGCAACCCTATGTGATCAGCCACTTTTTCTTAACTGCCTTTGAATATTTGGGGGGAACGATCCGCCATCGGGAGGCAAAACGCTACGAAATCACCCATATTCCCGCCCTGATCCGGGCGCATCCCCTTGGCCAGCCCTTGCCGCGCCGCTATGAGCGGGTTTGTTTTGAGAAGGATTTAATCACGATCCCGAATCAGCCGACAGCAACGCTGATCTCTCCCGGTCATCCCCTGTTAGAGGCAATCTTGGCGGTAATTTTGGCCCAGGAGGGGGCGGTGTTGCGGCGGGGGGCAGTGTTAATTGATGAGCAGGATCCGGGGGAGGAGGTGCGGGCCGTGGTTTATCTTGCCCATGCGATTCAGGAGAGCGGGGCAGGACGGGTGATTTCCCAACGGTTGCAATTTGTGGAGATCACGGCGGCGGCTTGCCGCGATGCTGGCCCCGCGCCGGATCTGGACTATCGCCCCGCAACGGCGGCGGAATGGGCATTGATAGAGCCGTTGTTACCCACGGTGGCATTTTTAGCAGATTTGGAGCAGCGGGGGCTGGAATTTGCGATCCGCGATAGCGTATCTATCGCCCCTTTAGTCCCCCAACATCTCGCAGCGGTGCAAAGGGAGCGACAGCCCCGCCTGGAGAAAACGATTTTAGCAGTGCGCGATCGCCTCACCAAGGAAATCAACTATTGGGATCGACAGGCTGCAAAATTACGCAGTGACGAGGAAGCGGGAAAAACCAATGCCAAGCTCAATTCTGAGCGGGCGCAACAGCGGGCCGATGAATTAGCCCTACGGCTCAAGGAACGGTTAGCGGAATTAGAGCGGGAGCAGCAGCTTGAAGCGGGGGAGCCGGTGGTGTTGGGGGGGTTTGCGGTGATCCCCTTGGGGTTATTGCAACGGTTAGCGGGGCAACGGCAAGAGGAGCCGGGGTTATTTGCGCGGGAAACGCGGCGGGTGGAGTTGGCGGCGATGGCGGCGGTGATGGCGCGGGAGCGGGAATTAGGCTATCTTCCCCGGGATGTGAGCGCCCAAAAGCGCGGTTATGATATCGAGTCCGAGATGCCCGCAACGGGGGATTTGCGTTTCATTGAGGTGAAGGGGCGGATTATCGGGGCGCAAACGGTGACGGTGACGCGGAATGAAATTGTGACGGCGTTAAATGACCGGGAGCGGTTTCTGTTGGCTTTGGTGGCGGTTCCCCCTGGGCCGGAGTTTGGCGCGGGGGATGTGTTTCGGATGCGGGAAACGGGGGGGCAGTATGGGGTGGGTTGTGAGGTGCGCTATGTGCGCCAACCCTTTAACCGGGAGCCGGATGCGGCGGTGAACAGTGTTAATTATGATTGGCGATCGCTCTGGGAACGGGGGGCGGATCGGTAGGGGCGTGATGGGTTGGGGGTTATGAGGGGCGATCGCCTCTAGTTTGGGGTATGGTGAGAATCAAGGCATGATATGAAGAGGGTTGAATGACACAGGGGCGAGAAAGACTAACCATTGATGGCCATTTAGGCCCGTTGCGGGCTGTTGAGACTCCCCTAACTTTGGATATTTCCCCCCTAACGGTGTTTATTGGCCCCCAGGGAACGGGAAAATCCTTAGCGAGTCAACTCCTTTATTTTTTTCGTGATGCTCAATATTTAATCTCTCGCTACTCTCGCCAAGAAGGGCCGGAGCAAACGGTTAGACGGGTGATTGAAGGTATTCGTTCGGGGGAAGATAGTAAACGATCTTTTTCATCCTTTGTGATGAATAAAAAGGTAGAGGTGGGGTATCAACGGATAGAGGATGATCCAGGTGAAGAGGATTGGGGAATTACTTGTTATGAGTCGAATCGGATCATTCGTCCCAAGAAAATTTTTAAGCAAAGTATTAAGGCTTGGTTAACCCAGATCACCGATAATCCTACATTAAGCGGGGATCTGCATCCCCGTGTTTTATTTGTGCCAGCGGAGCGGTCGTTTTTTTCGCGGTTAATCAATGCAGATCCCGGCGCTTTAGGCAGTTCAGATTTACCCATTTCCATGCGTCAGTTTACCAGCTTTTTAATGGGCGCAGCGGATACCCATCAGCAATGGCAAGGCGCTCCAGGGGAAAGGCCGAGGGAGGTGGCTGAAATTGATCAAATGATCACCCATGAGTTGCGGGGCTATGCGGTTTTTTCGAGGACGGGGCCCTATGCAAGGCGATGGCAATGGATGCCGGAGGGGAGCGATCGCCCCATTGAAATTGAGATGGCCTCTTCTGGGCAGATGGAAACTTGGCCCATGGTCTCCATTGCACAGGCGATGTTTGCTTGGGAGCGGCCGCGACGGCCATTGTTTATTCATATTGAGGAGCCGGAGACCCATTTACATCCATCGGCTCAGGTGGCAATTACGCAGCTTTTAGCCTATTTATGTAACCGGGGTTTTCGGTTGGTCATTACCACTCATTCACTGTTTGTTTTATATGTTTTAAATAATTTAATTTTGGCAAATCAGCATTTACCGAAGCAGAATTTTGAAGGTCTGCCCGATGCTGGTTTACGGCTGACACCGGAGCATCTTTCTGCCTATTTATTTGCGGAGGGAACGGCGGTTTCAATTTGTGATCAATCTGGGGAGTTAGATGAGAGTCGGCTGTCGAGTGTTTTGGGAAATCTGGAGGTACAGTACAACCAGATTCAGGCCTATGATGTGTTGTGGAGTTGATTGTCGATGCCGTTGGATTGTACTGGGGAGATTTTGCCGAGGGGGATTAGCATTATTCAGCCTGGGGATGTGCTGAATGATTTGGATGATTTTTGTTTGGTTTTAAACATAGAGGATCAGGTTTTGTTCTATGAGTGCATATCGGAGGGGCTAAAGTATTGGGTAATTTTGGAGGCGGATGATTATCCGATTTTGGTGTGTGAGTTGGAGCAATATGCTGATTTTTTAGCAAGGCGAGGGCAATGGCAGGGAAGACGGGCTGATTATTTGGTGATCGGGTCTCATGGGGGGGATTGTTTTTTGATTGTTGTGGAGTTACGCCATGTGTTGGTGAAGGCGGATCAGGAGGAGGATAAGTTTCAGCAATTAAGGGAAACGATTGAGCATCTGCTCCGGTTTCATTTGGGGGAGATTCAGGGTTCTGATGGTTTGGCGGGGGTTTATGCCGCTCCGGAATCCTATCGGGTGATTGGGGTGGTGATTGCGCCGGGCAATACGCGGCAGTTTTCCCGTCGGGCCTTGAATCCGATCATGAATATTGCGGATCATCAGGTTGTGATCCGAACGTTGCCGAAGGATGCTTTATCAGATTGCAAAATTACCTGGACGGGTTTGTTGGAATGGTTGGGGGTTCCACGGGGTTATTAGGGGCCAATGGGTAGGGGCGAAAAATTTTTCGCCCTAGGGTTTTGGGGGTGCAGGTTGGGAGCGTAATCGGTTTGGGCCGCAATCCCCACGCCCGATCGCCTCTTGAGCGGTTTGGGGTATGGTGGGGGATGATGCTCGCTTAAGGATGTTGTGGGATGTCGTACCGGAAGAAGTTGATTGAGGTGGCGTTGCCGTTGGAGGCGATCAATATGGAGTCGGCGCGGGAGAAGTCGATTCGCCATGGGCATCCTTCGACGTTACATCTGTGGTGGGCGCGGCGACCGTTGGCGGCTTGTCGGGCGGTGTTGTGGGCTTCGTTGGTGGATGATCCTTCGAGTTGGCCGGAGCGGTTCCCGACGGAGGAGGAGCAGCGGGTGGAGCGGCAACGCCTGTTTGATATTTTGGGGCGGATTGTGGTGGAGCGGGATAAGAAGGGGAATGAGAAGCAGGTGGTGCGGGGGTTGGTGTCTTGGGATGATGTGAATGATCCGAAATCGGGGGTGTTGGTGGCGGCGCAGCGGGAGATTGCGCGGTGTTTGGCTTGGGGGCGGGGGGAGGAGCCGCCGGAGGTTGTGGAGGGGGTGCGGGCTTATATTGGGGCTTATGGGCCGCCGGTTTATGATCCCTTTGCGGGGGGGGGTTCGATTCCGTTGGAGGGGCAGCGGTTGGGTTTGGAGGCTCATGCGAGTGATTTAAATCCGGTGGCGGTGTTGATTAATAAGGCGTTGATTGAGATTCCGCCGAGGTTTAAGGGTTTGGCTCCGATTAATGAGGTGGATCGGGCGAAGAAGAGTATTTCGGATTGGCATGGGGCGCAGGGTTTGGCGGCGGATGTGCGGTTTTATGGGGCTTGGATGCGGGATGTGGCGTTTGAGCGGATTGGGGGTTTATATCCAAGGGTGAGGATCCCCCCTGCCCCCCTTAAAAAGGGGGGTGATGATGATGTTGCCCCCCTTGTTAAGGGGGGTGGCGAAGCCGGGGGGATCGAGGCGACGGTGATTGCTTGGCTTTGGGCGCGGACGGTGCGTTGTTCTAATCCGGGTTGTGGTTGTGCGATGCCGTTGGTGCGGAGTTTTCAGCTTTCGACGAAGAAGGGGCGGGAGGCTTGGGTTGAGCCGGTTGTTGATCATGGCATGACTCCTCCACAAATTCGGTTTGTGGTGAGGTCGGGGGAGGGGGATGTGCCGGGGGGGACGGTGGAGCGGAAGGGTGCTATTTGTGTGGCTTGTGGTACGGCGATTCCGTTGGATTATGTGCGGAAGGAGGGCCGGGCGGGCCGGATGGGGGCGCAGTTGATGGCGATTGTGGCGGAAGGGAAGGGGGGCCGGGTTTATTTGGCTCCGACGGATGAGCAGGAAAGGATTGCTAATTCTGCACAGCCGCACTATCTATTTGATACGTTATTACCCGAAAAAGCTATAGGGATAAGTCCCCAAAATTATGGTATGCAAAAACATACAGATTTGTTTACCAATCGGCAACTCGTTTTACTAGAAACATTTTGCAGTTGCCTCAAAGATTTACACCAAAAAATGGGTGACTGCTCAGACGACTACAAAAATGCAGTAGCAACATACCTTGCAATTTCAATAAGTAAACTTGCAGACTATAACAGTTCACTATCAATTTGGAGTCCAAGCAGGGATCAGGCGAAAGGAACTTTTGCTAGGCAAGTTTTGCCTATGGTTTGGGATTTTTGTGAAGTCAATCCTTTTGCTATGGCAGCAGGTGATTTTTCTGTGACAATTTCAGGAGTTTCAAAATTCTTAGAAGGTAGTATTCCTGTTAATGCGCTCGATGGCGTTGTTTACCAAATGAATGCATCAGACATTGCCGGTTTAAAGAAACGTCATCTGATTTCTACTGATCCTCCATACTATGATAATGTTCCATACGCTAATTTGTCAGACTTCTTTTACGTTTGGTTAAGAGCATCGCTTAAGGAAATTCATGGAGATTTATTCAAAACTGTTTTGGTTCCAAAAAAAGATGAAATAATTGCGGAAATTTATAGACATGGAGGAAAAAAAGAAGCAAAATGCTTCTTTGAGTCTCGACTAGAAAAAACATTTACATCAATAAATAAGTTACAAGATTCTGGGTATCCAATTACAATATTTTATGCATTTAAACAAGAGGAAGAATCTGAACCTGAATCAATATCATCAACAGGTTGGGAAACTATTCTTGAGGCATTAAATAAAGCAAATCTAGCCATTGATGGTACGTGGCCACTACGAACTGAAAGAAGTGCGAGAATGAGAAGTCTTAAGTCTAACGCCCTCGCTACCTCAATCGTCCTCGTCTGCCGCCCCCGCCCCGCCAACGCCCCCAGCATCAGCCGCCGCCAACTCCTCCGCGAAATGCAAACCAAACTCCCCCCCGCCCTCAAAACCCTCCAACAAGGCAACATCGCCCCCGTAGACCTCGCCCAAGCCAGCATCGGCCCCGGCATGGCCATCTTCTCCCAATACAGCGCCGTCCTCGAAACCGACGGAACCCCCCTCAACGTCCGCACCGCCCTCCAAATCATCAACCAACACCTCGACCAATACCTCACCGACCAAGACAACGAATTCGACAACCCCACCCGCTTCGCCCTCACCTGGTTTCAACAATACCCCTTCACCGAAGGCCCCTACGGCGAAGCCGAAACCCTCAGCAAAGCCCGAAACCTCAGCCTCCAAACCCTCGTAGACCAAAACATCCTCCACGCCAAAGCCGGCAAAGTCCGCCTCCTCACCCGCCCAGAAATCATCCAAAAAGAATCCCCCAACCCCTCCCACTGGCACATCGCCCAAACCCTGATCCACACCCTCGACCACCACGGCGAAACCGGCACAGCCGAACGCCTCGCCCAACTCCCCCAACAAACCGACATCCCCCGCGACCTCGCCTATCGCCTCTATAGCCTCTGCGACAAAAAAGGCTGGACTCAAGAGGCGATCGCCTACAACAGCCTCGTCATCTCCTGGCCCGAAATCACCCGCCTCGCCAACACCTACCAACCCGCCCCCCTCCAAACCACCCTCGATCTTTAAACCCTAAAAAAAATGAACGCCATCACCACCCAAACCGCCAAAGAAAACCTAGATAGCCTCATCGATCACCTCAATACCAACCCCGAACCCACCATCCTCGAAAACGTCGATGGCAAACAAGCCGTTTTAATGTCCCTCGCAGAATTCAACGCCTGGCAAGAAACCTTTTATCTCCTAGCTAACCCCGCCAATGCCACACGATTACTCCAATCCATCCAAGCGGCAGAAACCGGACAATTCAGCGAACACAAACTCATTAAAGTTCCGTAGGGTACGTCAGCAATCAAGATCCTGATTTTGCTCGTGATATGGAATTCGCTTAATCAGATTGTGTAGAGCTTCTAGGTGGTGTAAGGGCGAAAGATTTTTGTGCCTCCGGCAGGCTTACGCCAACGCCCCTACGCAGATCCAACGATACAACCGGATTTCATATCAATTCATCGATCTGACCCACCCTACACCCAAAAACCACCCTCAACCTCTAAACATCATGGCAACCCTCACCCTCGAAATCCCCGACGACCTCCTCGCCCGACTCACACCCATCCAAGATCAACTCCCCCACCTCCTCCAACAATGCCTAGAACCCTCCCAACTCACCGCCCAAATTTATCGCCACATCCTCGACTTCCTGATCAGCCAACCCACCCCTGAAGAAATCGCCAACTTCCGCCCCACCCCCGCCATGCAAAACCGCCTCACCTACCTCCTCGAACGCAACAACAATCAAACCCTCACCCCCCAAGAACACCAAGAACTCAACGAATACGAAAAAATCGAACACCTCATCATCCTCCTCAAATCCGGCAACCTCCCCTATCTCATTCCCAACCATCCATCGTGACCTATTTATCTGATTCCCTACGCCGCCAAGTAGCAGAGCGTGCTGAATTTCGTTGTGAATATTGTCTTTTACCCAATCAACTCAGTTTCTATCCCCATGAAATCGATCATATTATTGCCCGTAAACACGGTGGAACAAACATCCTCGATAACCTTGCCTATACTTGCTGGCGTTGTAATCGTCATAAAGGCAGCGATCTAGGTTCTTTTGATCCTGAAACCAAAAAATTTAGTTTTTTATACAACCCTCGAACACAAAACTGGCAAAATCATTTTGAAGAAGATCAGTTTACAATCAAAGGAAAAACCCCCGAAGGGCGCACCACTGCCCACCTGCTTAAATTCAACACTGATCAACGGATCACCGAACGCAAACGCATGAACATATCCTAAAATTTCCCACCCTGAATTTTACATGGTTACACTCCAACTCCGACAAATTAACGTTCCTCCCGGTCAACATCTCCTCATTCAAGAGGTCAACTGGCTAGAATTTGAAGCCATTTTGCAAGAACTGGGCGAAAAACGCGCCAGCCGGATTGCCTATAGCGATGGAACCTGCGAAATCAGAATGCCATTACCCCAACATGAACGCCAAAAATCCATCATCAGCGACCTGATTAAAATCCTCCTCGAAGAACTCCAAATCGATTGCGAATGCTTTGGTTCAACCACCTTCAAACGCCAAGAAATGAACTACGGCATCGAACCCGATGAATGCTTCTATATCCAAAATCACCAAACCATGATCGGCAAAGACCGCCTCGATCTCGCCATCGATCCCCCCCCCGATCTGGCGATCGAAATCGACATCACCTCCAAAACCCAAATCGCCGCCTACATCCGTCTCGGTGTTCCCGAACTTTGGGTCTATAGCAACGGCCAACTTCAGATTTATGTCCTAGAATCAGGACAATACCAGCAGACCCCCCTTAGCCCCACATTCCCCGATCTCCCGATTTTGCCCTGGGTGGCAGAAGTCCTAGAGCAGAGTGGGACGATGGGACGTAGCCCCGCCCTCCGGGCATTGCGGCAAAAAATCCGCGCCACCCTTGAAGTTTAAAGATTTTGAGATGATATGCCATGAGTCAAGCGATCGCCGCCTCAGAAGTCACCCTTCGCCTCCTCAAAGAGAGCCTCCACCTCCAAGCCGCCCCCGATCAACAGTTCTTCAGCGAATGGCAACAAAACACCCCACCCCTCAGCGACCTTGAACAACAGTCCCTCGATCGCGTCAAACTGAACTTTCTCGACCTCCTCGAAGATCCGCCGGTTTTAGAAAACAGCGTTAAACTGGTGATACTCGCTCCACTCCTGGATCTCGCGGGCTTTTATCGCCGTCCCTTTCGCATCACCACTGAAACCAGCACCAACCTAGAATTGGTAGATGCTGGCATGACCATCAGGGGGCGCATTGATGTTTTAGTCGTGAATGGCCTGCTCTGGCTGGTGGTCATCGAGTCCAAACGCAGCGATTTTGCCGTTGTCCGCGCCTTGCCCCAAACCCTCGCCTACTTATTGGCCAACCCGAACCCCCCACAGCCCACCTTCGGCTTGATCACCAACGGTACAGAATACCTGTTCTTAAAAGCCAGCCGCACCCCTAGCCCCCAATACGCCACATCCCGCCTTTTCTCCCTATTCAATCCTGGTAACGAACTTTATCCCGTTCTCGCCATCCTGAAACAAATTACCCCAGAGCGATCGCTCTGAACCGCTTTTTTCCATCAACATCTCACGAAGTTCTCCACAATTGAAGCCTACACCCCATGTTTAAAGCTCTCCATCTTCAAAACTTTAAGTCTTGGCAGGACACGGGAACCATTAACCTTGCCCCCATCACGGCTTTTTTTGGCAATAATAGCTCCGGAAAATCCACGATTCTCCAATTTTTACTCCTACTGAAACAAACCATCGAATCGAGCGATCGCCACAGAGTTCTTCATACCGGAGACCAGCGCAGCTACGTTAACCTCGGCACATTTCACAACATTGCCCATAATCACACCATCGCCAATCCTATCGAATTTAGCCTCACTTGGGAACTTCCCCAAGCCCTAGAAATTCTCGATCCTCAAGGCAAGGATATTCTTTTCAACATCAAAACCCTTGAATTTCACTCAAAAATTCAACTTCAACCGGATCAAGTCTGCGTCGATTACTTTCGCTATTGCTTCACCAGTAACACCGAAGCAATAAGTTTCGGACTGCAACGAAAAGCCCATCAATATCAACTTCAAGCCACGGGCTATCAACCCAAACGAGTCAAAGGAAGACCCTGGGAATTGCCCAATCCGATCAAAAACTACGGATTTCCTGACCAAGCCAGCGGCTACTTTCAAAATACCGGCTTCCTCTCTGATTTTTCCCTGGCCTATGAAAATGCTTTTCAACAAACCTACTATCTTGGCCCCCTACGGGAATACCCCCAACGCCTCTATGCTTGGGCCGGCGAAAAACCCCAAGATGTCGGGCAACGGGGCGAATTAGCCATCTCTGCCCTTCTGGCATCTCGTCAATTGCCTAAAATTAAACAGGGTAAAGGCAAAAAGGCGATCGCCCTCGAAGCCTATATTGCTCAATGGTTAAAAAAATTGGGACTGATCGAAACCTTTAAAGTCCAACCCATTGGGGAAAACCGCCAAGAATACGAGGTTAAAGTACAGCAAACTCCCCATTCTCCTGAAGTCTTCATCACTGACGTTGGTTTTGGCTTGTCCCAAATTTTGCCCGTTCTTGTCCTCTGCTATTACGCCCCCCCAGGCTCAACAATCATTTTAGAACAGCCTGAAATTCATCTGCATCCCTCCGTTCAAGCTGGCCTCGCTGATGTTTTCGTTGATGCGATTAAAACTCGCCAGATCCAAATTATTGTTGAGAGCCATAGTGAACACCTCCTGAGAAGACTCCAACGCCGCATCGCTGAAGCCGAAGAAGGTTTAAACCCCCAAGATATTCAGCTTTACTTTTGTACATCTAACCCCGATGGACAATCAACCATGACTCCCTTAGCTATCGATTCCTTTGGCAATATTGCCAACTGGCCAGAACAATTCTTTGGTGACGAAATGGGCGATTTAATCGCCATGACTGAAGCGGCAATGAAACGACAGATGGGGGAGCGACTCGAAACCCATGCTTAAAGTGATCATTGATACCAATGTCTTAATTGCCGCCAATGGCCGGGATTGTCCCCAGGTTACACCTCAATGCCAATGGTCTGCTGTGAAGTATTTACGCCACATTCAACAGCAGGGCCAGATCGTCATTGATGGACAATGGCTGATTCTACGGGAGTATCAACATAAAGTGAACCCCCAAGGGCAACCCGGCGTTGGTGATGCTTTTTTGAAATGGATACTCACGAACCTGGCTAATCCTCATCGTTGCCAACAGGTGAACATCACCCCCGAAAATGGCAGTTTTCGCGAATTTCCAGAGCAACCTGATTTGCAACATTTTGATCCCTCAGATCGAAAATTTGTGGCGATCGCCCTACAATGTTCAGCAAATCCACCGATCATCAATGCCGTTGATTCGGACTGGCTCGAATTTTATCAACCCCTTACCCAATTGGGGATTACAATTAAATTCATTTGTCCTGATATCCTGGCTTCACCTGTGATCACTGTCAATAATCAATCCTAACCCTTCGATGATCGCGGGACTTCACCCGAAAACACTAACGCTCACCCAAGGATCTTTATCCCATGGCCATCACCAACCACGAACGAGTCGGACGCGCCCTCAATTTACTCCGGGATGGACTCTATCCCTTCATGGAAAGGGAAATGCGCACCGTTCATGGCGATCGCTGGCTCGTCGCCGCCTCCGCCGCCCTGCCGGATCACTACGTCCGCAATAAAACCCCCCAAAAGGTACTCCAGGAAGATATTTCCTCCCTGCTGATTGTGATGTGGGATCAGTGGAACAATGTGTTTAAACGGGTGTTAGGACAATCCGAACGCAGCTTAGTCAGTGAACTGCGCAACATTCGCAACGATTGGGCCCATAAAACCACCGTCTCCACCGATGATGCCTACCGCGCCCTCGATAGCATCACCCGCCTGCTCACCGCCGTCTCCGCCCCCGAAGCCGACCCGGTGGAAAAGCAAAAACAGGAATTATTGCGCCTGCGCTTTGAAGAACAGGCCCGCCAACAAACCCGAAAAGCGGCGATCGCCCCCACCGAAGGCCAACCCCAAGCCGGCCTCAAACCCTGGCGGGAAATCGTCACCCCCCATCCCGATGTCGCCTCCGGCCGCTTCCAACAGGCAGAATTTGCCGCCGACCTTTGGCAGGTCTACCTCGATGAAGGCTCCGACGAATACCGCGACCCCACCGAATTCTATCGCCGCACGTTCCTCACCGAAGGACTCAAACAACTCCTCAGTAATGCCCTGATGCGCCTCAGCGGCCAAGGGGGCGATCCCGTCATCGAACTACAAACCAACTTCGGCGGCGGCAAAACCCACGCCATGCTTTCCCTTTACCATCTCTGCAATGTCATGCAGATTAGCGACCTCCCCGGCATGGAGGCCATTTTTCAAGAAACCAACATTGAGCAGCCCCCCCAAGATGTCAACGTTGCCGTGTTAGTGGGTCATAAGCTCCCCCCCAGCGGCATCCCCGCCTATCGCCCCGAACATGAGCGCCAAAACCGCCCCCTGATCAAAACCCTCTGGGGGGAATTGGCTTGGCAATTGGGGGGAGCCGAAGGCTATGAACTGGTGCGTTTAGCCGATGAAACCGGCACAAACCCCGGTGATACCCTCACCCAACTGTTTAACCGCTTTTCCCCCTGTTTAATTTTGATTGATGAATGGGTGGCCTATGCCCGGCAATTGCATGATGAAAATGATTTACTAGCAGGAGATTTTGATACCCAATTTACCTTTGCCCAAACCCTCAGCGAATCGGCCAAAAATGCCAAAAATACACTCCTCGTCGTCAGTGTTCCCGCCTCGGATATTGAAGTGGGGGGAGAGCGGGGTAAAATCGCCTTAGATCGGTTGAAAAATGCGATCGGTCGCATTGAATCCCCCTGGCGACCCGCCAGCGCCGAAGAAAGTTTTGAAATTGTGCGGCGGCGACTCTTTGAAACCAAAACCGATCCCAGCTTCTATGTCGATCGTGATGCCGTGATCCGCAGTTTCCGAGAACTCTACCGCAACCAAAAAGCCGAATTTCCCAGCGAATGCAGTGAAGCCGACTATGAGCGGCGCATGAAAGCCGCCTATCCCATCCACCCGGAACTGTTCGATCGCCTCTATTCCGATTGGTCAAGTTTAGATAAATTTCAACGCACTCGGGGGGTCTTGCGCCTCATGGCCAAAGTGATCCATTGTTTATGGGTGCGTGATGACCGGGGCCTGATGATCATGCCCGCCCAAATCCCCATTGATGATAGCCAGGTGCAATCGGAATTAACCCGCTATCTCGAAGATCAATGGTTGCCCGTCATTGAAAAAGATGTAGATGGCCCCAACTCCTTACCCTTCAAAACCGATGGCGATAATCCCAACCTTGGCCGCTATTCCGCCTGTCGTCGCGTCACCCGCACCATCTACATGGGATCCGCCCCCACGCTCCGGGCCGCCAATCGCGGCCTCGATGATAAACAGATTAAATTAGGTTGCGTCCAACCCGGGGAAACCGTCGCCACCTTTGCCGATGCCCTACGCCGCCTCACCGACCAAGCCACCTACCTCTACATCGACGGCAATCGCTATTGGATCTCAACGCAACCCAACGTTAACCGCACCGCCCAAGAAAGGGCCAGCCAAATCCGCGAAGAAGAGTATCGGGTTTGGGAGGAATTAATTAAACGGTTGAAACAGGATAAAAATCGAGGCGAATTTACTGCGATTCATCTTGCGCCGGAAAGCTCCGCTGATATTCCCGACGATCCGAATAGTGGCGTTCGCTTGGTAGTATTGCATCCCCAATTAACCCATCGTAAAAGAACCACCGAGAGCCAAGCCCACCGCTGGATTGAAGAGGCCTTAAACCAGCGCGGCAATGGCCCCCGCTACCATAAAAATACGCTCATCTTCCTTGCCCCGGATCAGACAGATATCGAGAATCTGCGCCAATATGTTGCCCAATATTTAGCTTGGGATTCGATCATTGAGGATAAAGAAATCCTCAATCTTGATAATTTTCAAAACCAGCAAGCTAAAACCAAGCATAGTCAATGTGATCAAGATGTGGATAAAATCTTGATCCAAGCCTATAAATGGTTGATCACCCCCGATCAACCCCATCCCCAAGATCCCATTGATTTCATGGAAATTTCTCTATCGGGTTCTGAATCGCCCATTGAGCAGGCCAGCCGTCGAACCTGCGGGGATCAGAATTTACTGACGGAATTTGCTGCGCCAATCCTCAAGATGGAAGCCCTCACGCCCTACGTTTGGCCCAATGGCAACCATATTGATCTTAAACAGCTTTGGGGCTATTTCACCCAATATGTTTATTTACCGCGCCTTAAAAATGCCAATGTGCTTTTAGAAGGGATCAAAAATGGGGTCAATTCAACAGATTGGTCTAACTATTTTGCCTATGCAACGGGGTTTGATGCGGCGAAAAATCGCTATCTAGGCTTAACGGTGGGTAGCATCATTGAGCCTAAAATTGATAGCCATAGCTTGATCGTCAATCCAGAAATTGCCCAAGCCCAACTGGATGCCGACAAACCGACCCCTCCTGTTTCACAACCAGAACCGCCGTCACTAGATCCAACAGGAAAAAATGGGAAGGGTACAAAGGTGATCACTCCCCTCCCACCACCACCGCTGCCCCCACAACCCCAAGCCAAACGCTTCTTTGGTACCATCGACCTCGATCCGATCCGCCTCAACCGCGATGTTGAGCAGATCGCCAAAGAAATCGTCCAACACCTCACCAAACTCCAAGACGCAAACGTTAAAGTCAGCCTGGAAATTTCCGCCGACATCCCCCAAGATGTCCCCGACGACATCACCCGCACCGTCCTCGAAAACTGCCGCACCCTGGGATTTAAATCTCAAGGTTTTGAGGATCAATAAAGCCCCGTTTTCCGTAGGCGCAAGCCAACTTAACGTTGGGAGTACCGCCCCCCCTTGGGTTTCAAACCCAAGGCTCATCGCGAAAGTGGGCTAGAGCTTACTCCGCTTGGGGGAACCGATGCAGGGGGAAATCAGCACCACCGAGGAAACACGGCCCTATACTGGGGAAAATTTCCTGATCTCCCATGAAAGCCTTGCGTGTGGCCTGGTTAGTTCCCTCCATTGAATTGGGGGCCTACTGGCAGCCGGTCTTAGCCCATTTTAGTCAAACCATCCCCGCTGCTGTCTTCTATACCGGCGGAGTTTATCCCAGCTATGATCCCCAACAACCCGGCGCAGCCTTGATTGAAATCGTCGGCCGGATGCAGTTCGTTGAAACCCAACGGGTAAAAACTGGCTACGATCGCGGCCTGATCATTCTTTCCCCCGCCGTCATTCCCCGCCTGTTGCGGTTTAAACCCGATGTGGTCTATCCCCAAGCCTTTTCCCTGTGGACGCTGCTGGTGATTCTGTTTAAACCCCTCGGCCGCTGGCGGGTGGTGATTATCCATGATGGCAGTTCCCCCAATACCGATTTTGGCCCGAGCAATTGGCGCACCGTGATCCGGCGGTGGATGATGGCGGGGGTGGATGGCGTGTTGGCCAATACGGCGATCGGCCAACGGTATTTAACCGAAGTCCTCCACTATCCAGCGCACAAGATCCTCAAACGCATCTACCTTGTCCCCGATCGCACCGCCCTCGCCCGTTCCGCCCAACCGATCCCCCCCCCTGGCCCTGGCCCCATCTTCCTCTACGTCGGCCGCATCACCGAACGCAAGGGGCTGCGATCGCTCCTTGAAGCCTGTATTCTGCTCAAATCTCAAGGCTTCACCACCTACACCCTCTGGATTATCGGCACAGGGGAACAGCGCGGGGAGTTAGAAGCCCGCATTGCTCAAGGGGGCATTGGTGAGCAAGTCCGTTGGCAGGGATGGGTGGATTATGACCAATTGGCGGGCTATTTTGAAGCGGCGGATGTGTTTGTCTTTCCCACCTATGAAGATGTGTGGGGCATGGTGGTTTCCGAGGCGATGGTCTTTGGCAAGCCCGTGATCTGCTCCCAAGGGGCGGCGGCCTGTGAGTTAATCGAGCCGGAGGGCAATGGTTTTGTGATTGACCCCCATGATCCTTTAGCAATTGCCCAAGCCTTAGCCTATTTTTTGAACCATCCCGAACGCATTGCACCCATGGGGGAGCGATCGCGCCAAATCATCGCCCACCACACCCCCGAAACCGCCGCCCAAGCCTTTATTGACATGACCCACAGGATTTTAGAAAAACCATGAAACTATTACTTTCTGCCTTTGCCTGTGAGCCGGGGTTAGGCTCCGAAGAAGGGGTCGGTTGGAATATGGCCGTTGAGGCGGCGCGGGAGCATCAGGTTTGGGTGTTAACGCGGGGGTTTTGTGCGGGAACCATTGAACCCTATGTAGCGAAAAATCCGATCCCCAATTTGCAGTTTATCTATTTTGAACCCTTCGGTTGGAGTGAGGATTGGAAGGGGCGACAGGGGTTGCTGATTGTGCATTATTACCTTTGGCAAATTTGGGCCTATTTTGTGGCCCGAAAATGGCATCAAAAAATTCAATTTGATCTGGCTCGCCATGTCACCTATGTACGCTATTGGAATCCTAGTTTTTTGGCATTATTACCAATCCCTTTTATCTGGGGGCCGGTGGGGGGTGGGGAATCGGCTCCGGCTCCCTTTTGGCGGGATTTTAATTTCCGGGGCAAGGTCTATGAGGCGATGCGGGATACAGCCCGCTGGTTGGGGGAGCATGATCCCTTTGTGGGGTTAACGGCGCGACGGGCGGCGATCGCCCTGGCCAGTACGGAGCAAACGGCGGTGAAGTTGCGCCGCTTGGGGGCAAAACGGGTAGAGGTGACGACGGCGATCGCCCTCTCCACAGCGGAAATCGACACCCTCGCCCAGGCTCCCCCACCCCCACCCGGCCCGATGCGCTTTCTCTCCGTCGGTCGCCTCATCCATTGGAAGGGGTTGCACCTTTCCCTCCAAGCCTTTGCAGCGGCCAACATCCCCACGGCGGAATATTGGATCATCGGGGATGGAGTGGAGCGATCGCGTTTAGAGCAATTAGCCCAAACCTTAGGGATAGGGCAGCGGGTGCGGTTTTGGGGATTATTGCCCCGTGGGGAAGTGTTGGCAAAAATGGGAGAATGTCACGCTTTAATCCATCCCAGTTTGCACGAATCGGGGGGGTTTGTCTGTGCAGAAATGATGGCAGCAGGGCGGCCCGTAATTTGCTTAAATTGGGGCGGCCCTGGGGTACAAGTCACGCCAGAAACCGGGATACTCATTGAAGCCCACAATCCCCCCCAAGTGATTGAAGATCTCGCCATCGCCCTAGAGCAGGTGGCCAAAGCTCCCGATCATTGGGGTGAAGCGGGTTATGAGCGGGTGCGATCGCACTTTTCCTGGGAAACCAAAGGCCAATATTTCAATCAGCTTTATGGGCAATTAATATGCTTCCATGGTAGGGGAGCATCCCAGTTTGGATAATTTACCCCTCATCCCCCCGCCCCTTCTCCCACAAGGGGCGTAGGCTTGCTTCTTGATCTGATCTTGGGCGGCTGAGATTAAGCGTTTTGCCAGCGATCGCCATTGTAATCGTAAATTTCCCGCAAAATCTTCGGCACATCATAGGCCATCTGCCATTGGGGATAATCCGCTGCAAACTTACTGTTATCACTAATCCACCAAATATGATCCCCAATGCGATTAGTTTCAGAATAGGTAGTTTGCATTTCTCGTCCCGTAATTTCCTGGCACAATTGCACCGCTTCCAACATCGAGCAATTACTCTGACGACCGCCGCCGGTATTGTACACCCGCGCCACCAAAGGAGCCTTAAAAAATTCGTAAAATGCCTGAATTAAATCCGCACTATGAATATTATCCCGCACCTGTTTTCCCTTGTAACCAAAAATAGTGTAGGGCGTACCCGTTGCAGCACATTTCATTAAATAGGCAAGAAAACCATGTAATTGTGTGCCGGAATGGTTCGGGCCAGTGAGGCAACCGCCGCGAAAACAGGCGGTGGGAATGCCGAAATAACGGCCGTATTCCTGCACCAACACATCCGCCGCCACCTTAGAAGCCCCAAACAGGCTATGGGTGGTGTGGTCGATGGACATATCTTCACGGATACCCCCGTGGTAGCTGTGACTGGGGTCAATTTCCCAGCGGGTTTCTAATTCCACCAAGGGGAGGCGGTTGGGGGTGTCGCCGTAGACTTTGTTTGTGGAGGTAAAAATAAAGGGAGATTCTGGACAATGGAGGCGAGTGGCTTCTAGGAGGTTGAGCGTCCCATTGGCGTTGACAGTAAAATCCATGTGGGGATCACGGGCGGCCCAATCATGGGAGGGTTGGGCAGCGGTGTGGATGATCAGTTTAATATTGTGGCCATATTGGGCAAAGAGGTTTTCAATGGCGGCGCGATCGCGAATATCTAAACTGTGATGGCGATAACTGGCCCCCAATTCCTGCTCTAACCGTTGGCGGTTCCAAGTGGTGGAAGCTTCTTCACCGAAAAAAACCTGACGCATATCATTATCAATCCCAACAATTTCTAAACCCTGATGGGCAAAAAAGCGGGTCGCTTCTGAACCAATTAAGCCAGCGGAACCAGTAATAATTGCAACGGCCATGATTAAATTCCTTAAGATTAACGGCAGAGGGTTTGGGATTGACCGTTTATTTTAACGGCACTTTGGGTGCGGGCGGTGGGATTATAGCGCAGATAATCCGCCAACCAATGGCAACCCTGGCCGATGAGATCATCCAAATCCACCGACCACAGCACCACCGAACCATCCGCCCCTGCGGTAGCAATGCGCGAACCATCCCGATCCCACACCACCCCCATCAATTGCCCCTGATCCCCTTCCCATTCCTGCAATAACTCGCCGTCACGACTCCACAACTGAAGACGGTGATCCCAGGTGGTGGCAGCAAACAAATCCCCATGGGGGCTAAGGCTGAGGTGGGTGATGCTATCGGTGGGACTGGTGACGGTTTTAATCCCTTCCCCCTGGCCATTCCAAAGGCGAATTTGATTGCTGTAATCGGTGGAAATTAAACCGCTATGGGGGTTATGGGGGGAAGGCCGATGGCCTAGAACCTGGGGTAAAAAACGGACGGCTAAGACCCAATTTTCATGGCCCTTGAGGATTTGGGGGGTTATCAGTGAATCGGCTTTAGCTTTGAGCATGGCTGTCCAGGGCCAAAGGTAGATGTGATGATCATCGCTACCGGCGGCAAGCCAGCGGCCATCGGGACTAAAATCGACGGTGTTCAATCGCTCCGCTGCATCATGGAAAGGGGTTAGTGCCTGCCCTGAAGCAGTCCAGAGCCGGAGCGTGCCATCGCGCCCTGTTGAAGCGAACCATTGCCCTGTGGGATGCCAGGCTAAGGCCGTGAGGCGATCGCCATGGCCCCCCAAAACCCCCAAGGATTCCCCCCACCGATCCCACAACCGCACCCGCTGATCCCAACTGCCGGTGGCTAAAATCTCCCCATCGGGGGAAAAGGCCAGGGCCGTAACCGCATCCCCATGGCCGATCAGGCGATGAACAAGTTTACCCTGCCGATTCCACAACCGCGTTATCCCATCAGCCCCCGCCGCCGCCACCCGGCCATCGGCGGCCAGGGCCACCGCCTGGATCCCCCCAGTGGATAGATCATCCCGCAACCGGGGACGGACTAAGGGTTCCACCTGCCAAAGGCGGATCGTGGTGTCATAACTGGAGGTGGCGAGGGTGCGGCCATCGGGGCTAAATCGCAAACTCGTCACGCCATCGCGATGGCCCGGCAGGGTTTGGCGTAACTGGATGGCTTCCGGGGTGGGGGCTAAATCCCACAGTTTGACGGTTTGGTCATTGCTGGCGGTGGCCAGGGTGCGGCTATCGGGGCTGAACTGCACCGCAAACACCCAACTGCTATGGCCCTCCAAAGTTTTTAACAAATTCCCCGCTCGATCCCAAAGTTTGACGGTGTGATCATCGCTAGCCGTGGCGATCATCGCCCCATCGGGACTAAATACGCCATAGGATGCTGCTTTTTCATGGCCCTGCCAACGACGAATCAAAGCACCCTGAACATCCCACAAACTGATCTGACCCTGACGATCCACCGCTAACACCTCCTCTCCCGTAGGACTGAGGGCTACCCAGCGGACGGCATCGCCATGGAATAAGTTCAGGATGGGTTGCGGTGTGAGATCTCTGTTACTCTCTGGTCTGGCCTCACTTCCCTGTTCCCCTAGATCCCACAATGTAACCCTGCCATCGCTGGCAGCGGTGGCGAGGCGGTTTTGATCGAGGCTGAGGCTGTAGAGTTGGCTGGGGCTGGCTTGCCATTGGCGGCGGAGGCTGCTGCGAAAGCCTTGGGCAGTCTTCTGGAGTTCCCATTGATAAACTCGGCCATCCCAACTACTGGCGATGAGGCGATAGCGGTTGGCTCCCGTCCTTTGGAGAGCGAGGCTGGTGATGCTGTCGGTGGGGCCGGTGAGGGTGTGGTGGAGTTGGCCATTGGGGAGCCAGATTTTAACGGTGCGATCGCGCCCCCCACTGGCTAAAAATTGCCCATCGGGACTATAAACCACATCCCACACCACATCACTATGACCCTGGAGTTGGTTGCGCTCCTGTACCTGATGAATGACCCGATCCAAGGATGTGATCACGCGCAATTGCACAGGGGCTTCAACGGGGGGCATGGTTGCATAGGGCAGGGGATCGGCGTTTTGACGGAGGGCGGCTAAATGGTGGGCGGCTTGGAGGGCGGTGAGCAGGGCATTAAACCCCATGCCGGAGGCGAGTTGGGCTTCGGCGGTGGTGCTGAGGGTGAGGAGTTCGGCATTGTTGAGGGCGGCTTCCGCCTGTTGCCGTTGGCGGTTGATTTGCCAGGTGCCAACGGCAAGGAGAGTTGCGAGGATCGTCATCACCCCCCCGATGAGCCAGGCCTGCCACCGTTGACGGGTGAGGTTGAGGAGTTGGTGGTGATGTTTGTCCCGTTCGGCGGCGATCGCCCGCTGGAGGCGATCGCGATATTGGGCGCGAATCGTCGGCACAAGGTAATCATGCACCAACTGATAGCGGTCTTCAGGATCTTCAGGGAAGCGAAACAGGAGCCGAGATCCCACCAAAATTTCTAAAATCAATGTGAGTTCCGCCTTACCGCTTTGGGGTTTGGCCTCTTGGAGAAAATGACAGAGTTCGCTTTCGGTTTTGAGGGGGCGGGTATTGTTGTCGAGGGTGAGGGTAAAGAGGACTTGCCAGACGGCGTTTTCATTTTCGGGGCCACAGTCGGCGATGATTGTAGCGAGCGATCGCCCCACTAAAGCCGTTTTCGGACTCTCCCCCAATTGGCGATATTGCGCCAAGGTGGTGATTTGATCCGCCTGCAATTGCGCCCCCAATAGATGCAATTCCAATGGCCGCACCGTCCCCCCCTTAGCGGCTAAATCGGCAATAAAGGCGGCGCGTAAATTGGCGGCCATGGGAAATTGTGATTCTCCTGCGGAGACGCTTCGCGAACGCCGCGTTAACTGAATAATCACCTCCTCCGCTTCAGCGGGGGTGAGATCCCGCAGGGGATAGCGCACCTGGCGACTGAGAATATTGTGATCAATGGCATCAAGATCAACAGATCGCTCAATGGCGAGGAGGTAATGGAGATAATCCTCCCGCAGCGATAACACCACTTTGACAAAGGGCAACCGCAACAAATCCCGCAACAGTTGATAAAACTGCTGCTGTGCTGAACCATCGGCACAGAAAAAGAAAAAATCCTCAAACTGATCAAAAATCAACACCGTGAGTAACCGATGTTCACCATTCCAACGGAGATGCTCTAAAAAACTTTGCGGATCAACAACAGGATGCTCTAACGGCATCGCCATTTCCAAGGCAGCATAGAGATGCTGATCCCAAGGGCGGTACTGGGTTTGTAACACCGGCACGACTTCCCTTGCGCCGATGATTTGGTGGGCCAGTTGGGGGATGAGGTGACGCAACAGGCTGGTTTTTCCCACGCCAGATGCCCCATGGAGAACCGTTAACTTACAATCATTGCGGCTGAGGCGTTCAATCCATTGGGCGATCGCCACTTCCCGACCCGCCACCAATTCCGGCGCATATTGGGGTAAATCGGGGGTGAGGGGCGTAGGAATCACACCATGAAAAGCACGGCGACCGCTCACCTGTTCGAGCAAATGCTGTTCCTGTTTGAGATTAAAAGCCCGTTTATACTGCCGCTGATGACGATGGAGCGATCGCAACTGTTGGAGAATTTGAATATGCACCGCCTCCCGTTGTAACCCAATCATCGATGGGGCTAAAGACCATTGGGCAATCAGTTCCCCCCGGGCCTGCTCTAGCGTGGCAATGGCGATCGCCTCCCCTTGGGCCGTCCATTGACTTTGGGCCACCATTGCCGCCAACCAAGCCCGGATCAGGGGATTCACTATTGGAGGATTGAGGATTGAGGATTGAGGATTGAGATCTCCTTTTCTCACTTCTCTTTGCTCTCTGCTCTTCCCCACAGCATCGTCAGCAAGCAGGAGTAAGGCCCGCTGTCCTTGGGCAATGGCTCGCTCTGGTTCCCCTTTAGCCTGGGCAATGTGGCCATGGAAGCCGTAGATTTGACTGCGATAGAGGGGGGTGGTTTGGATCAGGCTGAGGGTTTCGCTGTAGTTAATCAGGGATTGTAAACTGGCCCAATCCTGCTGTTGCCATAAAACATGGCCCCAATGGATCAGCAGTTGGGCCGCGAATTCTTCCCGCGATCGCAATGTGAAAATTTCCCAACTTGCCGCGAGATAGTTGCGGGTGGCCTGCCAATATTCCTCAGCTTGGGCAGGGTTTTGGGCGGCTTGGGCATTGGTACAGAGGGCAAGGTGAAAGAGAAGGAGGCCCTTTTGATCGAGGAAAGGGTTACTAAGGGTGCGGGTGGGTGGGGGGGCAATGGGGGCAGCTTTAGGACTCCAATAGCCTTGGCCTTGGCTCCACACCTCTAAACTTTGCTGATAATGGGCGATCGCCCCTCCCCAATCCCCCGCTGCATAGGCATCGCGACCGAGGATAAATTGCCAAGTGGCGGCGCTGACAGGGGTACTATGCACCGATTGTTGGGCGGCTTCTAATTCTTGGCGGAGGCGACAGCCGGGGGCTAAACCGAGGGCAACATTGGGGAGAAAGGTCGCGGCCCCGGCTTCGAGGAGGTTTTTAAACAGATGTTCGGTGGCTTCCCACCAAAAGGCGATCGCTTCGCGCAGGGAGAGTTCAAAGTGAATGGACATGGCTGCCCAGCTTTTGAAGTCGGGGGCTAATCGGGTCAGGGTTTGGAGGCTGCGATCGCTCATCCACAGCACAATCGGCACAGGCAAATCCCGCCGAAATTCATCCCGGACTTGATTCGCCCCTTCGACAAGGGCCTTCAAATCCACCACCCCCTCAAACCCCCACACCATCAGGGCGGGGGGCCGGTGTTCCCGATAGGCTTGGCGCAAAATCTGGAATAGATCCACCGCTTCCGGGGGCAAAGGCAAAGCATACCAAGGCTCCATTCCCCCCGTCGCAAATCCTGCCGATTCCCCCTGGGGTGAGCGGAGCCGAACCCCCTCTGTTTCCGCAAACCACGCCCTTAAATCCGCCACCATTTGCAGCCGCAAATCTTGATAGTTGCAACGCACCAAGATCAGGTTAAATTCTTCTTGGGCCAAGACCATGGCTCGCCCCAAGGCCAGGAGCGATCGCTGGTTGGCTGCTGTCATCGGTTCAGCGAAAGCCATGAATCATCCCGCAAATGCACCCACGTTTACGGTTGGATCATACCCCAGGAACTTCTGAGTTTTGCAGAACTCGATCCGCTAAAAATCGGGTTAAAACTGGTAGTTGAGGCTGAAATAGATCCCGTCGTCCTGGAGGTTGGTGGCGCGATCGCTCGTATTCATCAAGGGCAATGTGAAATCCACGCGGGCAGTTAAATGGGGTTGAGAAATCCACAAGAAACCCAACCCTAAACCCGCAAGGAAATGATCAGAGCGGATCTGAGCGGGATTACTGGGGTTATTCCACACTGCTCCCATGTCGAAAAAGGGCGCAACTTGAAACAGGTTTTGTCCCTCGTTACTGCGGGCGAAGGTGAAGCGATTTTCAGCAGAAAAGCGCCAACCATTATCCCCTGATCTCGCCCCTTGGCGATAGCCCCGCAGGGTTTGGCCGCCGCCAATACTAAAGGTTTCCGAACCCAGGAGATTGCTGGGGGTGAGTTGCAGATCTCCCTGGAGGATGAGGCGATTGTTGCGATCGAGTTGTTGCACCCGTACCACTTGACCCGCCCAACTGAAGAAGCGACCATCGGGAATCGGCCCATCGTTGCGGGTAATGCCCAACGCATCTATACCGAGGTTAAATTGCGATCGCCCACTAGTCATATTTTTTTTATTAGAAAAAAATTCTTAATAATTCCTGAAAATTTATTTAACGATTTAGAAATATTTATTCATAGGAAATTCGGTCAGGTAAAACCCAAGATTTTTCGGGATGAATTTGCCGTACTCCGCTCCGCCAAGAACTGAAGTTCTTGGCTCATAGCGAAAGTGGGCTGGAGCTTACTCCCAGAACCCGTTTTAACGGGTTTTTACTCTGAGGCGGGGATTTCAAGCCCCGACGGTGTGGGCAGAATCGCTACACTGTCCAAATCTTCTGCCAAGGGAGAACCCACCCCTACCCCTCCCAGGAGGGGATTCCGGAAACAGTCCCCTCCTGGTCGGGGTGGGTTCGCCTCAGCTTTCCCGCCGCAGTTTGGCCAATTGTTCCGCCGTTAAGCCGGTAGCTTTTAAGATCACGTCTTCATCAATCCCTTCCCGCAGGAGGGCAAAGGCAACGGTTTTTACCCCAATTTCAATGCCTTCCTCACGACCAATTTCAATGCCTTCCTCACGACCAATTTCAATGCCCTCTTCTTTACCTTCATCCCGTGCTGTATCCATGGAGTTTTTCAAATCCCGGTAGTATTTTAAACTATCCTCATAGGAGCGCATTTGTTCCCGACTGAACCGGGCAATTTCTGCGGTTGCAAATAGTTGCTCAAACACCTGTTCTTGCAGGGTTTTGGGGATTTCCTCCATTTCAGTTAAGTTTCGCAAAATGTATAACCATTTATCAAAACGGGTTTCTAGTTGCCCTAGGGTTTTGGTAAACTTGGGCATTTCCAAGTAGATGAATGTCAGTTTGTCGTAGAAGACTTTACAAGTATCAATATCCGTGAGTTTGACATCATAGCGATATTTTTCAGGTTCATGTTTATCATCATCAAAGACAAAATCTAGGATGGCGATCAAATAGACTGCACTGAGTTGGTAGTCCCAATCGTTTTTGGGGGCTTGGTCGCGGATGGGGAAGGTGGAATAGTAGACGGTGCGGTCTTTGAAGAACCGCTGTTTGGTTTTTTGTAGTTCGACGATGAACTTTTCCCCGGCTTCGTTTTCGCAATAGAGGTCGAAGATGGCTTTGCGGTCGAGGTCGGAACTGCCCAGTTGTTCGTTTTTGATGTAGTTGAGGGAAATAATTTTCCCCTGTTCATCTTTGAGGAGTTCGTTGAGGAAGTCTAGGAGCAGGTTTTTGTTGGGTTCTTCACCGAAGAGTTTTTTAAAGCCGTAGTCGGTGAAGGGGTTGAGATATTTGGTCATGGGTGGAAGTCGGTCATCAGAGGAAATCTAACAGCATCCTGCGGGTGGGGAGGGAGGGTTGTGCGCCGGATTTGGTGACGGCTAAGGCTCCGGCGGCATTGCCCCAGGCGATCGCCTCCTCCATCCTTTTTCCCTCCACCAATGCCGCAATTAATGCCCCATTAAAGGCATCCCCCGCCGCCACCGTATCCACCACTTCTACGGGTAAAGCGGGGATCAATTGCGCCCCCTCTGGCCCAGCCCACCACACCCCCTGACCCCCCAACGTAATCAATACCGTGGCAATACCCCAACCTTGGATCGCCGCCGCCGCCGCCGCCGCCGTTTCAGGATCTCGCACCGGAAAACCCACCAACTGACTCGCCTCCACTTCATTGGGCGTGAGGATGTTAATCCCGCTGCAAAGTTCTAGGGGTAGAGGCTCCGTAGCAGGAGCGGGATCAATGAGTACCGGCACTTGGGCGGCTTGGGCAAGGGCGATCGCCTCCCCCACCACCGCCATCGGAATCCCCAAATCCATCATCAACCAAGCCGCTTTGGATAGCTGTTGGCGCAAATAGGCTAACTCCGTTTCCCCGACGGTACTATTGGCCCCCGCTGCACAGGCGATCGTATTTTCCCCCGTCGCACTCACCACAATCGAAGCCACCCCAGAATTCACATCTGGATTCACCCCTAACCCCGTCGTATCTACCCCCGCCGCGTGCAGCGCCAATTGCAACGTTTCGCCAAAATCATCCCCCCCCACCTTGCCAATAAACGCCACCGGGATACCCAACCGCGCTAGGGCCACCGCTTGGTTTGCCCCCTTGCCGCCAAAGGTGGAGAAAAACTCATGGCCAATCAAGGTTTCCCCCGCCTGAGGCAGGCGCGGGGTTTTGACCACTAAATCCATATTGATGCTGCCGAGGACAAGAACGGTCATGGGAAAGGAAAAAACACTTTCCTTAAGGGTACAAGCTCCATGGGCAAGATTGCGGATCTGTTAATGGATCTGTTGGGCAGCCATCGCTCGAAAGGGTTCCGTTTCCATTAATGCCGGGTTAATGCCAAACCAACGGCCCTGGTCATCCCGGTATTCAAACACAAACATACTGCGGAGCAACAATTGATATTCCTTTTCGCCGCTGAGGTTTTGTTCCCGCAAGACCTGAAAAATCAACTTCCATTCATCCTGCTCTAAGGCTAACAGCAGATCATCTTGATAGCTGCGAATTACGGTTTCGGCACAGTCGCGGGGAATGGGGGGATCTTGGTGGCGCAGACAGGTATAGAGCAGACCTAACAGGTTGCGCACATGGCCGCCGCTGATCTGGCAAAGGCGATCCAGCGTGGAGAGTTGATCGAAAACTTCGGTCAGATGGGCGAGGCGATCGCCCGGACTCAGTTCCGGAAAGGCACGGGTCAGCAACAGTTGACGCAAAAGGGCCATGCCTTCCCCGTGGGGGCGGCCGTCCCGATGTTGGATCGGGATCATCGGTAGGATGGTCGGGGCAACCCCCCCCCCGAGGCGGTTTTTGAGGGTTTGGTAATCGTTGGAAAAAACCAGATCGAGGGGGATCGTGTAGACCATGTGACAGTTGAGGCGGCGCAGTTGGGAGCCGCGATCAATAAACAGGTGTTCAGGGAGCGATCGCGTCGGCGTGATTCGACTGGGGGAAATGCGATCAAGGTTATCGACAATCACCACTAAACCAGCTTTGCCGCGATATTTTAATTCGGCTTGGGCGCGGTCGAGGATTTCCGTATTAATCGCCCGCAATAACCCTTCCGTGCGGGGTTCTAGGGACTGTTTCAGTTGCTCCCGCAGCTTGGGGTTATCCTTCGTTTTCGCCGTAATGCGGGCAATGCCCACGGATAATTCTGCTTCGGCAGTAATATCAATGGCATTTTGTAACAGGGATTTCACATCTTCCAATAAGGCGGTAAAACTGCCCGGTTTAAAATGAATATCTTCGGCTTCAAGGCTTTCACTCACCGAGCGAGCAATGGCGAGCAAAATATCACTGACACTCACATCCGCCATATCTAAATCCCGACTGGATTCAAAATAGATCACATGAAAATCTTGGGCCTCTAAACCCGCTTTAAGACGGAGAAGTTCCGTAGATTTACCACAACCAATATGGCCGCTAAACAGTTGGCAGGTGGGATCTTCGGGGGATAGGCGGGTGATCGTTCGCTCTAATGCTTCCACCACTTTGCCCCCCCGCACCGCTGCAAAATCAATGTAATAGCGGCGATCGCTGGCATTACTGAGGTTTAAGGTTTTACTGGGATTACAGGCTTTGAAAAATTGATGAAGATGCATGAAACGATTCCCTGAAATAGATGCAAAGAAGAGCAACCGAAGCCGGTGCAATCGAAGGGGGATAGGTGCGCGATGGTCTCCGACCGGGCTTTGCCCATCGCGGATCGACTCGATCCCCATTAATAGTGGATGCTGAAAATGGGCGATCGCTGCTCCCGATTGGGATGCCCTACCCGTAACAGAATGGTTTAGGGGCGATTAAACAAAGATGGAAATGTGATGCTGTGATCCAGGGTTAGAGTGTATCGGCTTTTGGTGGATCTGGGGCCATTGGTCTATCCCCTAGGCGGGGGTGTGGGCAGAATTGAGTCAAGTTGGGCTAAGATTGCCGAATAATGGCCCTTGCCTTGGGGGCTTCGTTTTGGCCTGAGCTAGGCAATGGTCAAAAGCCTGCGCTGTCTAACCACACCCTGAGCAAATTCACGATGGCAACGCTCACCTCTACCACTTCTCAGGATTTAAAACTGCGCCGCCACCGCTTAAAACGACGGCGGCAACTGCGAATTTTGCAAACCCTGTGGCGATCGCTCCTCCTCTCTGCCATGGCCGGGGGGACGCTCTGGCTCGTCACCCGCCCCAATTGGGTAATTAGTGATCCCCAACAAATTACCGTCTTGGGCAATGAATATTTATCCACAGCATCGGTGCGATCGCTCGTCCCCCTCGATTACCCCCAACCCCTCCTGGAGATTCAACCCCAGGTGCTCCGACAGGCTATCGAAGCCCAATCCCCCATTACCCAGGCGATCGTCACCCGCCGTTTATTGCCCCCCGGCCTGACCATTGAAGTGCAAGAGCGGCGACCCGTGGCCCTGGTCAAACCGGGATCTAAAACCTCCATTCATGGGTTTAAACCCGATGGTGAGGGTCTTGTGGATGATCAAGGGTTTTGGCTCCCCTATAGTAGCTATACTGATTTAGCAGAGATGCCCGAATTACCGACCTTAACCGTCATCGGGTTATCGGATCACAGTCGGGAGGATTGGCCAGCAATTTACAGTCATCTGGCGCGATCGGCCACGGAAATTTTTGAAATTGATTTCCAAACCCCCAGTAACATCATCCTCAACACCGAATTAGGCAATGTCCACCTCGGCACCTATCACCCCCGCCGCTTTGAACAGCAAATGCAGGTATTGGCGGAAATGCGCACCCTCCCCACCCACATCCAACCCAGCAACATCGACTACATCGATCTCCAAAGCACTGAAGCCCCCGCCATTCAACTGCGCTAACCCCTCAAGGCGGATGGCTCGAACCTGCTGCGGTTGGGGTCATCCGCCTTTGTCTAGATCCCATGCCCTACAAACCCCCGTTTCAAATTACCCCCGCCATTGTTCACCGCATTAGCCAGATTGCGACGCTTCTTGGCGAAGTCCAGCAATCCCCCCTCGTCACATCTCCCCAACTCCGCAAACAAAACCGGATTCGCACGATCCAAGGCACATTGGCGATCGAAGGAAATACCCTCACCGTTGCCCAAATTACCGCCATCCTAGAGGTTGACACTCCCCGCGCTGAAGCGACGGGGATTCTTGGTTCAAAGACCGGACTTAACTGAGCAGGATTGCTCCAACCCAGCCAGAGGCCCAATCTCCCCAAGCGTATAACTTCCCGTGTGCCCCACGGTAGTTAGTCCCAGGCGCAGGATGTTGATGGCAGCATTCACATCTCGGTCAGCCTCATAGCCGCAATGGGGACAGTGATGGGTTCTGACTGAGAGTGCCTTCTGGACTCGTTT